>DASQUY010000412.1:0-4761 GCA_035641055.1 Acidimicrobiales bacterium
GGTGGCGAGCGTGCAGGCGGCGATCGACGCCGGCAAGGTCGTCGAGGAGGCCGGGCCCCGGGCCAGCCGCAACCGCCTCCAGACCGCCGTGCTGCTCGAGGCCATCGAGGAGCACGGCTTCGACGCCGTGTTCGGCGGCGCCCGCCGCGACGAGGAGAAGGCCCGGGCCAAGGAGCGGGTGTTCAGCTTCCGCGACGAGTTCGGCCAGTGGGATCCGAAGAACCAGCGTCCCGAGCTGTGGAGCCTCTACAACGGACGGCACCGCAAGGGCGAGCACATCCGCGTGTTCCCGCTGTCCAACTGGACCGAGCTGGACATCTGGCAGTACGTCGCCGCCGAGCGGATCGAGTTGCCCGGCGTCTACTTCGCCCACCCGCGCCAGGTGTTCCAGCGCGACGGCATGTGGCTGGCGGAGTCGCCCTGGATCACGCTGCTGGACGGCGAGGAGATCGAGGAGCGCACCGTTCGGTTCCGCACCGTGGGCGACGCCAGCTGCACGGGCGCGGTCGAATCGGCGGCCGATACGGTCGAGGCGATCATCGAGGAGACGGCGGTGACCCGCATCACCGAGCGGGGCGCCACCCGGGCCGACGACCGGATCAGCGAGGCGGGCATGGAAGACCGCAAGCGCGAGGGTTATTTCTGATATGCCAGCTCGAAGCGCCTTCGGCGCCTCGCTGGCACATGTAAGGCGCGGCTGGGCGCCACACGAGCCGGCGGGGCGCGCGAGCGAGGTGAAGCTCACGGCATGGAACTCCTGAGGTTTGCGACAGCAGGGTCGGTCGACGACGGCAAGTCGACGCTCATCGGGCGGCTGCTCTACGACTCCAAGGCGATCTTCGAGGATCAGCTCGAAGCGGTGGAGGCCACCAGCCTGTCCCGGGGCGACGCCTACACCGACTTGGCGCTGCTCACGGACGGGCTGCGGGCCGAGCGAGAGCAGGGCATCACGATCGACGTCGCCTACCGCTACTTCGCCACCCCCCGGCGGAAGTTCATCATCGCCGACACGCCGGGCCACATCCAGTACACGCGCAACATGGTCACCGGCGCGTCGACGGCCGACCTGGCGCTGGTGCTCATCGACGCCCGCAAGGGAGTGCTGGAGCAATCGCGTCGGCACGCCTTCCTGGCGTCCCTGCTCGGCATCCCCCACCTGGTGGTGTGCGTCAACAAGATGGACCTCGTCGACTGGTCGCAGGACCGGTTCGAGGAGATCAAGACCGAGTTCCGCAGCTTCGCCATGAAGCTCGACGTGCACGACCTGGCCTTCGTCCCGATCTCGGCGCTGCACGGGGACAACGTGGTCGAGCGCTCCGCCAACATGGGCTGGTACGAGGGGACCTCGCTGCTGCACCACCTCGAGGAGGTGCACATCGCCAGCGACCGCAACTTGATCGACGCCCGCCTCCCGGTCCAGTACGTCGTCCGCCCCCAGGACCAGGTCAACCACGACCTGCACGACTACCGGGGGTATGCGGGCACGGTGTCGGGCGGCGTGTTCAAGCCGGGCGACGAGGTGGTTGTGCTGCCGTCGGGGCTCACCACCACGATCGCCGCCATCGACACCGCCGACGGTCCGGTCGCCGAGGCGTTCTCGCCCATGGCCGTGACCCTCCGCTTGGCCAACGACGTCGACGTGTCGCGGGGCGACATGATCTGCCGCGTCCGCAACCGCCCCCATGTGGGTCAGGACATCGAGGCCATGGTGTGCTGGCTCACCCAGGACCGTGAGCTGCGCACCGGGGCCAAGCTGGCGCTCAAGCACACCACCCGCTGGGGCCGGGCGCTGGTGAAGGAGCTGCAGTACCGGCTCGACGTCAACACGCTGCACCGGGACGAGGAGGCCGCAGCGCTGGTGCTCAACGAGATCGGGCGGGTGAGCCTGCGCACGACCGTGCCGCTGTTCTTCGACGAATACCGTCGCAACCGGGAGACGGGCAGCATCATCCTGGTCGACGAGGCGACGAACAACACCGTGGGCGCCGGGATGATCCTGGGCCCGACCGAGGTGGCCTGAGGGTGTGCCGACATCGCACACCCGTGGCGCAGCGCAGCGCTCGGCGCCGAAGGTGCCAAGAGCGGGAAATATGACCCGCAACGTCGTCTGGCACCAGGGCGCCGTAGCCCGGGCCGACCGGGCGGCGCTGGGCGCCACTGTGTGGTTCACGGGCCTCTCCGGCTCCGGCAAGTCGACAGTGGCGGCAGAGGTGGAGCGGGCGTTGGTCGCCGACCGCCGGCCGGCCTACCTGCTCGACGGCGACAACCTGCGCCACGGGCTCAACGCCGACCTGGGCTTCACGGCGGCCGACCGAGCCGAGAACATCCGCCGGGTCGGCGAGGTCGCCCGCCTGTTCGCCGACGCCGGTGTGGTGGCCCTGGTGCCGGTCATCAGCCCCTACCGCGCCGATCGCGACCGGGCGCGGTCCATCCACGAGGCGGTGGGGCTCCGGTTCGTCGAGGTGTTCGTCGACACGCCGCTGGAGGTGTGCGAGGCCCGCGATGCCAAGGGGCTCTACGCCAAGGCGCGGGCGGGGGAGATCACCGGGTTCACCGGCGTCGACGACCCCTACGAGCCGCCCGAGCGGCCCGACCTGCGCCTGACCCCGGCCGACGGCGACCCGGCCAACCAGGCTGAGCGGGTGCTGGCGCTCCTCGACCGGCCCTGAGGCGGTGCCCGTCGGGGAACGGAGGAGTGTCAGGCCTGGCCGGGGCGATAGGTGCCGAAGGTCCAGACGTTGCCCTCGGGGTCGCGGGCCGCGTAGTCGCGTGAGCCGTAGTCCTGGTCGGTGAGCTCCATGACGATCTCCGCGCCGGCGGCGACGGCCCGGTCGTGGTGGGCGTCGGGGTCGTCGAGCGCCACGTACACGGCGATCGGGCCCAGGTCGAACGGGCTATCAGCGCTGGGCGACGTCCGACCGAACCCGAAGGGGCAGTCCCCGAGCGCCATCTCGACGTAGACGATGTCGCCGTCGGGTGTCCTGTGGACCGCGTGCTCGCGGCACCCGAACGCCTCGGTGAGGAACCGCAGCGCCTTCTCGGGGTCGTGGTAGTGGAGGACCGGCTGGATGGTGATGTTGGTCTCGTTGGCCATGGGCCGACCGTACGGCCGCCGGTCGTGTCCTGTCTTGGACGAATGGGACCCGTAGCGACTACCGGACCAGGGGCTTGTAGCGGATCCGGTGGGGCTGGTCGGCCTCGGCGCCGAGCTCCTTCCGGCGCTGGGCCTCGTACTCGCTGAAGTTACCCTCGAACCACCGCACCTGGCTCTCGCCCTCGAACGCCAGGATGTGGGTGGCGATGCGGTCGAGGAACCAGCGGTCGTGGCTGATGACCACGGCGCAGCCCGGGAAGGCCTCCAGGGCGTCCTCCAGGGTGCGGAGAGTGTCGACGTCGAGGTCGTTCGTCGGCTCGTCGAGCAGCAGGACGTTGCCGCCCTCGCGCAGCATCTTGGCCAGGTGCACCCGGTTCCGCTCACCGCCCGAGAGCACCCCGACCGGCTTCTGCTGGTCGGAGCCCCGGAAGTTGAACGACGCCACGTAGGCCCGGCCGTTGACCTCGCGGTTGCCGACCGGGAGACGGTCCTGGCCATCGGTGATCTCCTCGAAGACGGTCCGGTCCGGGTCGAGGGCCTGGCGGGACTGGTCGACGTAGGCGAGCTGGACCGTCGGCCCGAGCGTTATGGCGCCGGTGTCGGGCTCCTCGGCGCGGGTGAGTAGGCGGAACAGCGTCGTCTTGCCGGCGCCGTTGGGCCCGATGACCCCGACGATCCCCGCCGGGGGCAGCGAGAACGACAGGTCTTCGATGAGCAGGTGGTCGCCGTAGCCCTTCGACAGGTCCCGGGCCTCGATGACCAGGTCGCCCAGGCGGGGTCCCGGCGGGATGTCGATCTGCAGCCGGCCCGGCCCGCGTTCGGCCGCCTCCGCCTCGGCCCGGAGCCTCTCGTAGGCCGCCAGGCGCGCCTTGCCCTTGGCCTGGCGGGCCTTGGGCGCCAAGCGCACCCACTCCAGCTCGCGCTCGAGGGTGCGCCGGCGCGCCGTGTCGGCCTTGTCCTCCCGCTCGAGGCGGGCGCGCTTCTGCTCCAACCAGCCCGAGTAGTTGCCCTCGAACGGAAACCCGCGGCCCCGGTCGAGCTCGAGGATCCAGCCGGCGACGTTGTCGAGGAAGTAGCGGTCGTGGGTCACGGCGACCACGGTGCCGTGGTACTCGGCGAGGAACCGCTCGAGCCACGCCACCGACTCGGCGTCGAGGTGGTTGGTGGGCTCGTCGAGCAACAGCAGATCGGCGCGGGACAGCAGCAGCCGGCACAGCGCCACCCGCCGGCGCTCGCCGCCGGACAGCGTGGCGACCTCGGCGTCGCCGGGCGGCAACCGCAGGGCGTCCATGGCCACGTCGATGGTCCGGGGCAGGTCCCACGCGCCGGCGGCCTCGATCCTTGCCTCGAGGTCGGCCTGCCGCGCACCGAGCTTCTCGTAGTCGGCGTCGGGGTCGGCCCAGCCGGCCATCACCTCGTCGTACTCGGCGAGCAGGGCCGCGGTGGGCCCCACGCCGTCCATGACGTTGCCCTGCACGTCCTTGGCGGCGTCGAGCTGCGGCTCCTGCTCCAGCATGCCGACCGAGAAGCCGGGCGTGAGCCGGGCCTCGCCGGTGTAGCCGTCGTCGACGCCGGCCATGATCCGCAGCAGCGTGGACTTCCCGGCGCCGTTGGGGCCGAGCACCCCGATCTTCGCCCCCGGATAGAACGCCAGCGTGATGTCCTTC
>DASQUY010000413.1:0-5933 GCA_035641055.1 Acidimicrobiales bacterium
GCCGGGCCCGCCGAGAGGCCCTGACAACCACGAACCTGCGGTGGTTAGGGGGGTCATAGCCCCTTTAACCACCGCAAGTTCGAGTGGATTGGGCTCAGTCCGACGCTGGGAGGGGCTTGGCTTCCTTGAGGGTCAGGGGCGCGTCGCCGAGGGAGAGCGAGCCGTCGCCCGCTTTGGTGCAGAGCACTTCGAGGCTCTGGTCGGGGTCGACGTAGCGCTTGCCGAGCTGCGTGCCGTCGGCGTGGTCGGTGTCGGGCGACTCCCGGTCGGACAACTCGGCATCGAGCGGGACCATGGGCCGGCCGCCGCAGCGCAGGTCGGTGGGCGAGGCGGGCGGGCGCACGACCACGACCTCGGTGGCGCACACCGTGCTCTTCAGGCGGCTCCCGGCACGCAGCTCCAACAGCTCCATCAACCACTCCCCTTTCTGGACGGCATGGTATTGCGGCGCACGTCGCGGAACGGCACGTCGCGGTCGGCGGCGTACTCGCGGGGCATGCCGAGGATCCGCTCGCTGATGATGTTGCGGGCCATCTCGGTGCTGCCCCCACCCAGGCAGGCGGCCTGCCGCTGGACGTAGCGGATCCCCTGGTGGCCACCGTCGTCGCCCTCCCACACCAGGGCGTCGTCGCCGGCCAGCTCGAGGGCGATGGTGACCCGCTCGACCTGGGCGGTGCCGGCGTACAGCCGCACCAGCGACCCGGCGGGGCCGGGGAAGTGGCCGGTCTCGAGCCCGGTGCGCACCCGGTCGACGAGCTGGCGCTGGACGATGTCGGTCGCCTCGGCCTGGCCGACCCGCCCGCGCACCCGCGGGTCGGCGGCCCGGCCGCTGGCCTTGGCGAGGTCGATGAGCTCGGTGCGGCCGGCGTCGGCGCCGCGCGGCATCCGCCCGCAGGTGTAGGGCGAGGCCCCGCCAACGGCGGCCCGCTCGTGGAACAGCAGGCGGGTCGCCACTGTCCAGCCGTCGTCCACCTCGCCGAGCACGTTGTCGGCGGGGATGACGGCGTCGTCGAAGAACTCCTCGCAGAACTCCTCGGTGCCGTCGACCATCTTGATCTGGTTGACGGTGATGCCGGGATGGTGGACGGGGACGATGAACATGGTCAGGCCCCGGTGCTTGGGCACGTCCCAGTTGGTGCGCGCCAGGCACAGCGCGAAGTCGGAGCGGTAGGCGTAGGTGCTCCAGACCTTCGAGCCGTTGAGCAGGAACACGTCGCCGTCGCGGGTGGCCCGGGTGAGCGCCCCGGCCATGTCCGACCCGCCGGTCGGCTCGGACATGAACTGCACCCACAGCTCGTCGCCGCGGATGAACGCCGGGATGTAGCGCTGTTTTTGCTCCTCGGTGCCGAACTCCAGGATCGTCGGGCCGCAGATCGACAGCGTCGGCACGCTGAACAGCGCCGGCAGCTCGTATCCCTCCGACTCGGCGTCGAACACGCGCTGGTACTCGATCGGCAGACCCTGGCCCCCGTACTCGGTGGGGTAGCAGATCCCGGCGAAGCCGCCGTCGTACAGCCGGCGCTGGAGCTGGCGGGCCCGGCTGGCGCGATCGTCGTCGTCTCCCAGCGGCTCCCAGCGCTCGCCGGGCTCCAGCTTGCGCAGGTTGTCGGCAACCCAGGCACGCACCCGACGGCGGTAGGCATCAAGCTCCTCCCGCGGCGTTGTGGCCGGCGTGCTGCTCGTGGTCGTCATCGGTCCTCTCTCACCGTCGCACTCACAGCCCGGCGGCGACCGCGAGGCGCTCGCGGTGCTCGTCGGGGGTGCCGTACAGGCCACGCCCGAGCGTGACGCGGCGCAGGTACAGGTGGATGTCGTGCTCCCAGGTCACGCCGATGCCGCCGTGGATCTGCACGCAGTCCTGGACCAGCTCGGGCACGTGGTCGCCCACGTAGACCTTGGCGGCGCTCACCAGCCGCTCGACGTCGACGTCGTCGTCGACCGCCCGCGTGGCCCCCTCCACCGTGGCGTGGCTGGCCTCGAGCCACAGCTTCATGTCGGCAAACCGGTGCTTGAGCGCCTGGTACGACGCCAGCGGGCGGCCGAAGGAGTAGCGGTCGAAGGCGTACTCGACGGTGAGCTCGAGGACCCGGTCGGCGACGCCGGCCATCTGGGCGACCTCCAGGGCCGCCCCGAGACGGAGCTGCCGCCCGACGTCGTCGGCCGCGCCGTCCCCCGGCCCGCCCCCCACGACCGCCGCGCCGGGCGCGGCCACGTCGTCGAAGTGGACCTTGCCGAACCGCCGCACGAGGTCGAGGCCGCCCAGCCGGGTCACGCGGATCCCGGGGGTGTCGCCGCGCAGCAGCACCTGGACGGGCCCGTCCGCGGACCGGGCGCTCACCAGGAACCAGTCGGCGCTGCCCGCCGCCTCGACCATGGTCGCCGTTCCCGCCACGACGAAGCCACCATCCCCGTCGCGACGGGCCTCGACCCCGAGGTCCCCGGCCAGCCAGCCGCGGTCCGGCCCCTTGACGCACCAGGCCGCCACCGCCTCGCCGGCAAGGATCGCCGGCAGCACCTCGGCCCGCTGCTCGGGGGTGCCCGATCGCGCCACGGTCGCGGCCACCACGTTGGTGGGGATGAGGGGCCCCGGCGACACCAGGCGCCCGAACTCCTCGGCGACGATCGCCAAGTCGGCGCACGGCCGGCCCGACAGCGTGCCGCCGCCGTGGTCCTCCGGCACCACCAACGCGGTCCAGCCGAGCTCGGCCCCCCGGCGCCACCAGGCCCGGTCGAAGCCGTTCGGATCGTCCGCCAGCTCCCGCACGCGGGTGAGGGGCGCCTCGCTCTCCAGGAACCGCCGGGTGGTCTCCTGGAAGAAGCTCTGGTCGCCGTTGAGGGTCAGGTCCAAGCGCTCGATCCTTTAGCCAGGGGCTTGATCACGTCGGTCCCGAACGCCGCCAGCGTGTCGGGCGCAGCGAAGTCGGTGAACCACACATAGAACCGTTCGACCCCCCGATCATGCAGCCTGCCGAAGTGGTCGGCCAGCTCACCGGCGTCGCCGACCACCAGGCCCGAGCCGTAGGCGGCGAAGCGGCGCCGCGCCAGCTCGGTCACCCGCGCCCGCTCGTCCTCGGACGGCACGAACGCCACCATCTGCTGGATCGACACCCGGGCCTCACCGGCAGCGGGCCGCAGCTCGTCGAGCCGCCCCAGCATGTGGACCGGAAGGTTCCACCAGTCGGCGAACCGGGCGACCAGCTCCAGCGTCCGGCGGCCGGCCCCGCCGATCAGCAGCGGGACCCGGCCAGCCAGCGGTGCCGGCCGCTGATGGGCGCCCGCGACCCGGAAGAACTCGCCATCCAGGTCCACCGTCTCGCCCCGCCACAGCGCCGTCATGATCTCCAGACCCTCGGCCAACCGCCGCACCCGCGCCGGGCCGCCCGGGTCCCCCACCCCGAAGGTGTCCAACTCGGTCGGCACCGAGCCCCAGCCGATGCCCAGCTCGAAGCGGCCGCCCGAAGCGTGGTCGATCGACGTCGCCTGCTGGGCCAGCACCGCGGGGTGGCGCAGCGCATCGCACAACACCAGGTGACCGACGCCCAGGCGCTCCGTGTGGGCCGCCAACCAGGTGGCAGTGACCATGGCCTCATACATCGGCTGGTCCTCCGCCATAGGAGGCGCCAAGTGATCCATCAGCGCAATACCCGCGAAGCCCGCCGCCTCCGCCGCCCGAGCCCGACCGACGAGGACATCGGGCGTCATACGCATCTGCGGCAGGAACAGGCGGAACTCGGGAGGGGCTGCCACGTCCTCGGTTGCCACGGCCCCCTCGTCCCTCCAGGTTCTAACATCGCCGTCAGGGATCCAGCCTTGTCAGGTGCGTCCCAGGACGCAAACCCACGGTCGGGGCCCTGCTCACCGGTACGGCTTCAGGACCTCGCGCAACGCCTCCACCGACCGCAACCAGCCGTCGAGGTCCGGCTGGCCGGGGGTGGCCACCACGTGCTGGACGCCCTCGGCGGCGAAGACGTCGGCCTGTCGGCGGATGTCGTCGGCCGGCGTCGACAGCCCCTCCCAGGCTGTGCGCATCGACAGGACGAACGAGTCGTCCGGCCGCCGCTCGCGCAGCCGGCGCAGGATCGGGGTAGCCCGGTCGGGAGGCAGGTTGCCGTGCCAGCCGTCGCCCCGCTCGAGGGCCCGCCGCAGCGCCGGCGGACCGGAGCCGCCGATCCAGACGGGGATGCGGTGGGCGGGCCGGGGACGCACCTTCATGCGCCGCAGCTCGACCGTCGGACCGGCGAAGCTGACGGGTTCCTCGCCCTCCCAGCACGCCCGCAGGACGTCGATCGCCTCGTCGGTGCGCGGGCCCCGCTCGGCGAAGGGCACGCCGAGGGCCTCGAACTCGCCCTCCAGCCAGCCGGCACCGGCGCCGAGCACCACCCGGCCGTCGGACAGCTGGTCGAGCGAGGCCAGCTCCTTCGCCAGGTGCAGCGGGTGGCGGTAGGGCAGGATGATCACGCTCGTGCCGAGCCCGACGCGGGTCGTGGCGGCGGCCGCCCACGCCAGGGCCTGGAGCGGCTCGTAGAGGAACGACGGCGGGTACGGCGCCCCGTCGGGGATGGCGATGTGGTCGCTCACCCACACGTCGTCGAAGCCCAGGTCCTCGGCGTGGCGCGCCACCCGGGCGATCGCCTCCGGTCCCGCTGCCCGCCCGTACTGCGGAAGGTGCACACCCAGTCGCATGGCCCTACTCAAGCACTCTTCGAGGACTCCTCACAGCGCCGAGGCCCCGCCTTGGCGGATCATGCTGTCCTGGACGAACGAGGCGACCAGCCGGCCGTCGGCGGCGAACGTATGGGCGCGGCCGTAGGCGCGGCCCCGGCCGGCGTAGGGGCTCTCCTGCGCCAGCAGCAGCCACTCGCTCGCCCGGAACGGCTCGTGGAACGTCAGGGTGTGCGAGACGACCCCGGTCGACAGCGCCTGGTGGGCCTGCGACTGGCCGACGCCGCGGTGGGGCCGCATGGCCGTGCCGACGAGGAAGCCGTCGCTGGCGTAGGCGAGGAGAGCCTGGCTGGTCGTCAGGTCGTCGGGGGCGCCCTCGAAGCGCACCCACACGGGCAGCTCGGCGGGGCCCACGGCGTCCGGGTCGCCGACGTCCACGCCGCCGACCACGCCGATCCGGTAGCCGGCGAACTCCCGCTCCGTCGACGGGGTCTCCTCGGGCCCGGGCACGGCCGGCATCGGGGCCCCGTGGCGGATGACGTCGGGCTCGGGCGCGTGGAGCAGCACGAGCGACCGGGTGCACGCCGGCTCGCCCTGGCTCGCCGTCACCGCGACGCTGGCGAAGGTGCGGCCGGCGTGCACCGTGTCCACCGCAATGTCGAGCGGCTGGTCGACGCGCCCGGCCCGGGCGAAGACGGTGTGGACGGTCTTCACCTCCTTGCCCGGCTGCGACCGCGCCGCCGCCACGACGCTCTGGCCGAGCAGCAGGCCGCCGAACACGACCCCCTGGGCGCCGGCACCTCCCCCCGCGTTGTGGCCCCGGTAGCGTCCGTCGCCCACCTCCTCGAGCCGGAACCCCTCGACCAGGCGCGCCAGTGGCTCCATCGCGTCCTCACCCATGGCCGGGAGCCTCCTGGCGCACGAGCCGGTCCGGGAAGCGCGCCTCGACGATCCGGCGGAACCCCTCCCGCCAGCCGACCCGGCACGGCCCGGTGAGCGCCAACCGGTTCGTGACGTCGGCGATCGATCCCCGCAGCGTCCCGGGCACCTCGCGGGCGACGACCTCGGCCTCGCAACCGACGAGCCGCCCGACGTGGGCGCACCACTCCTGCACGCTGACGGCTTCGTCCCCGCCCCAGTTCACGACGGTGGCCGGCACGCTGGCGGCGTCGAGGAGGGCCGCCGCCTGCTCGTTGATGTCGTCCTGGTGGATGGGGCTGTAGGGGCACGGGTCCCAGCGGGTGACGACCCGCCGATCGGCGAGCACCCGC
>DASQUY010000414.1:0-2560 GCA_035641055.1 Acidimicrobiales bacterium
CCCGGCCCGTCTTCGGTCCCGGACTGCCGCTCCGCACCCGCGACGCCGACCTGGCGCTCACCGTGCCGCTCGACGACGAGCTGCAGGACGTCAAGCTCGCCGCCCTGCGTGCCCAGGCCACCCAGACCGCCCCGCTCGTCGCCGCCATGGGCGAGGAGCGGTTCCGCGCCTGGTTCCGGGAGGAGACCTTCACCGCGGCCGTTCCCGACCCCGAGGACGCGGCCCGCCACGGGCGGGTATCGACGTTCTCCATGACTTGATCATGCGGTCTCCAAGGTTGGCGGCCGGCGTTCCGTCACAGTCGTCCTCAGTGCAAGACACAGCATCGAGGAGACCGATCACGATGGGCACCGCCCTCCGCAGCCAACACGATGTCGCCGTCGTCGGCGCCCGGGTCGCCGGAGCCGCCACGGCCCTGCACCTGGCCCGGATGGGCCACGACGTGGTGGTGCTGGACCGCGCCCACCTTCCCAGCGACACCCTGTCCACGCACGCCATCTCGCGCAGCGGCGTCGTGCAGCTCGCCCGCTGGGGTCTGCTCGACGCGGTGCTCGCCAGCGGGGCGCCCGCCATCCGCCAGGTGACGTTCCACGCCGCCGGCGAATCCATCACGCGCCGGGTGAAGGCACGGGCCGGCGTCGACTACCTGGTCGCTCCGCGCCGCCACGTGCTCGACACGATCGTCGCCGACGCCGCCGCCGCGGCTGGCGCGGCCGTGCGCTTCGGGATGTCGGTCGCCGGGCTCCGTCACGACGCCGAGGGACGGGTGGTCGGTGTCCGCGGCCGCAGCGCCTCCGGGGCCGCCTTCGAGATCGACGCCCGGTTGGTCGTCGGCGCAGACGGCCTACGGTCGCGCGTCGCCCGCGCGGCCGGGGCCCCCATCGTGGACGCCCGGCCGTCGCACACCGCCATCTCCTACGCCTACTACGCCGGCCTGCCGTGGTCGGGCACCGAGTTCTTCGTGGCCGACCAGGCGTTCGCGGGGATCTTCCCCACCCACGGGGGTGAGGCCTGCATCTGGGTGTGCACGCCGGCCGACGTCGCCGTCGCCGCCCGCGAGCGGACCGGCTCCCCGGCGGCAGCGCTCGCCGAGCTGCTCGCCCGCGAGGCGCCGGAGTTGGGCGACCGCCTGCGCCACGCCCAGCGGACGTCGCCGGTGCGGAGCGCGCTGCGGCCGCCGAACCAGGTGCGCCGAGCGTTCGGCCCGGGCTGGGCCCTGGTCGGCGACGCCGGCTACCACCGGGATCCCATCACCGGCCACGGCATCAGCGACGCCTTCCGTGACGCAGAGCTGCTCGCGGTCGCCACGGACCGTGCCCTGCGCGGCGAGGTCTACGACACCACCGCGCTGGCCGGATACCAGCGCCAGCGCGACGAGGCGCTGCGGGACATCTTCGAGATCACCTGCGCCCTGGCGACCTTCCCGCCGACGGCCGAGTTCGTGACCCTCCAGCGCCGGCTCAGCGCCGCCATCGAGGCGGAGTCCGGCTGGCTGGCGACCCGTCCCGTCCCCGGCGAGGCCGCGCTCGCCGTCGCCTGACCTCGACCCTCCCACACATCCACCCCACGACTGACGAAAGGAGGCACCGATGCACCACCTCTACGCCATCGAGCTCGTCCGATCTCGGCTCGACGAGCGCCTGGCGGAGGCCGATCTCTCGGCCGCGCCGGTCCGGATGCGCCCCCCTCGCCCCCGCCACCGCTTCGGCCGGCGGAGGCGGCGGCCCGGCACCGGGTCGACCGCCTGAGACCGCCCGCCTCCCCACCCAACCCACAACCAAAAACCAAACACCAAGACACCAAAACACCAAGAGAGGAAACACCGAAATGACCACGACCACAGCCAACGAGTCGGTGCGCAACGGCGTCGACACGGCCACCCTCTTCGCCACGCTGGACGCGGTGAAGGAGGCGCCTGAGGCCGCCCGGTTCCAGTTCCGGGCCCGCAACGAGTGGGTCAACGGCACGAACAGCCGCGGCACCATCGCCGACTTCTTCGGCGTCGGCGAGGAGCGCTCACACGAGCGGACCTGGGTGTTCGACGCCGATCATCCGGCGGTGCTGGTCGGCCGGGACAACGGCCCCACGCCGGTGGAGTTCGTCCTGCACGCCTTGGCCTCGTGCCTCACGGCGGGGCTGGCCAACATCGCCGCCGCGCGGGGCGTGACCCTCACCGAGGTGCGCTCGACCGTCGAGGGCGACATCGACCTCAACGGCATCTTCGGGCTGGACCCCGACGCGCGCAACGGCTACGAGCAGATCAGCGTCCGCTTCACCGTCAAGGGCGACGCCCCGGCCGAGACGCTGCGCGAGCTCGTCGAGCAGTCCCGGTCTCGCTCGGCCGTCTACGACATCATCACCAACCAGGTGCCGGTCACCATCGACGTCGAGACCAGCTGACCGTCTGACCGCCACCGCCACGGCCCGATGGCCGGCCCGTCACCCGGGCCGGCCATCGCTGTCCCCCGTGCTTCGCACCACCGCCGAGGACGACACCCGATGCCGAAATCCCCTGCCCCGCCGCCGGCGTCCGCTCCGCCCGACATCGAACGGTCGGACG
>DASQUY010000415.1:0-3206 GCA_035641055.1 Acidimicrobiales bacterium
CCCCGCCCCTCGGCGGGCCCGCCGCCCGGGACGGACGCCGCCGCCGGGCCGAGGTCGCCCAACTCGTCGCGCAGCTCGGCGTCGAACGCCTCCTCGAAGCTGACGGAGTCGCTGGCGGGGGACCCATCCGGGCGCGCCGCGTCGTTAGGCGCGGTGAGGCTCAGCGACACCTTGCCGTTGGGGTCGATGTCGTCGACCCGCACCTCGACCTCGTCGCCGAGGTCGAGCACGTCCTCGACCTTGTCGATGCGACGCCCACCACCGAGCTTGGAGATGTGCAGGAGTCCGTCGCGGCCCGGGAGGATGTTGACGAACGCCCCGAACTTGGTGATGTTGACGACGCGGCCCGGATAGGCCTGGCCGACCTCGGCCGTCGGCGGGTTGAGCACGAGGTTGATCTGGCGCCGGGCCTCTTCGACCGCTCCCTTGTCGGGCGAACCGATCGAGACCCGGCCCACCATGCCGTCGTCGTCGACGCTCACGTCCGCACCGGTCTCGGCGGTGATGGCGTTGATGACCTTGCCCTTGGGGCCGATCACCTCGCCGATCTTGTCGATGGGGATCTCGAACGAGACCAGCTTGGGCGCCGTCTCCCCGACCTCGGGCCGGGGCTCGGCGATCGCCTTGCGCATGACGTCGAGGATCGTCAGCCGCGCCTCGTAAGCCTGCTGCAGCGCCTGCGCCAGGACGTCGGCCGGCAGGCCGTCGATCTTGGTGTCGAGCTGCAGGGCAGTGACGAAGTCGCGCGTCCCGGCGACCTTGAAGTCCATGTCGCCGAAGGCGTCCTCGGCGCCGAGGATGTCGGTCAGCGTCGTGTATGTGCCCTCGGCGTACACCAGGCCCATGGCGATGCCGGCCACGGGGGCCTTGACGGGCACGCCGGCGTCCATGAGCGACATGCTCGACGAGCACACCGAGGCCATCGACGTGGAGCCGTTGGAGGACAGCACCTCGGAGACCAGCCGCAGCACGTAGGGGAACTCATCGGCGTCGGGCACCACCGGGAGCAGCGCCCGTTCGGCGAGCAGGCCGTGGCCGATCTCGCGGCGCTTGGGGCTGCCGACGCGCCCGGTCTCGCCGTTGGCGTGCGGCGGCATGTTGTAGTGGTGCATGTAGCGCTTGCGGTCCTTGCTGCCCAGGTTGTCGAGCATCTGGTCCATCTTGGGCATGCCCAGCGTGGTGATGTTGAGCACCTGGGTCTCGCCGCGCTGGAACAGGGCCGAGCCGTGCACGCTGGACAGCACGCCCACCTCGGCGGACAGCGGCCGGATGTCGCGGGGACCCCGCCCGTCGATACGAACGCCCTCCTCGGCGATGCGCCGCCGGATGATCTGCTTCTGCAGCGCCCGGGCCGCCGCCTTGATCTCACCGTCGCGGTCGGGGAAGTCGGCGGCCAGCTCCTCGCGGATGGCGGCGACGGCCTCGTCGGTGGCGGCGTTGCGCTCGGCCTTGGCGATGATCTGCGACGCCTGTGCCAGCCGCTCGCGACCCACGGCCTCGACCCGGGTGAACACGTCGTCGCCGTAGTCGACCTGGGGCTCCCACTCCAGGGGCGTGACCAGGCCGGCCGCCTGAGCCTGGTCGACGAGCTGGCGCTGCAGCTCGATCGACTCGCGGATCCAGGTCTTGGCCGCCTCGAGGCCGCCGGCGATCACCTCCTCGGTGACGTACGGCGTGCCCTCCTGGTACCGGTGCCAGGCACTCTCGGTGCCGCCGGCCTCCACCATCATGATGGCGATGTCGCCGTCGTCGAGCTGACGCCCGGCGACCACCAGCTCGAAGGTGGCGTCGTCGCTCTGCTCGTTGGTCGGGTGCGGCACCCAGCGACCCTCCGCCGACCAGGCGATGCGGACGGCGCCGATCGGGCCCTCGAAGGGGATGCCCGACGCCATGAGCGCCGCCGAGGCTCCGTTGATGGCGAGCACGTCGTACGGGTTGTCCCCGTCGACGGACATGACGGTCACGACGACCTGGGTCTCGTTGCGGTACCCGTCCGCGAAGCTCGGCCGCAGCGGCCGGTCGATCAGGCGGCAGGTGAGGATGGCCAGGTCGGTGGGCCGGCCCTCCCGGCGGAAGAAGCTGCCGGGGATGCGGCCGGCGGCGTACAGGCGCTCCTCGACATCGACCGTCAAGGGGAAGAAGTCGATGCCTTCGCGCACGCCATGCGAGGCGTTGGCGGTGACCAGCACCTGCGTCCCGCCCAGCGTGGCCAGGACGGCGCCCTGGCTCTGGAATGCCAGCCTGCCGGTCTCGAACTTCAGGGTGGTGTCAGCGCCCGACACGGGGCCCGACACGACGATGGGATCAGCCATCGGTGGCTCTCCTTCCCGGCGGCACGGCGGCCACCGGTGTCGGGGCGGCGGGGCCAGTTCCCAGTCGGCACCCTCCGGGCCTGGCGGACCTCGGGGGATGGCGACTGGCAGCTGACCTGCTCACCGCCGGGGATTCTGTTGTTTGGTTTCTCGCTGGTATGCGCAAGGAGCGGCCCGAAGGCCGCTCCCGTGTGCTTCCGGCCCTACCGGCGGAGGCCGTTCTTCGCGACGATCCCTCGGTATCGCTCGATGTCGTTGGCTCGCACGTAGTCGAGCAACCGGCGGCGCCGACCGACGAGCTTCAGCAGCCCGCGGCGGGTGTGATGGTCTTTCTTGTGCCGGTCGAGGTGCTCGTTGAGGTGGTTGATGCGCGCCGTTAGGAGCGCCACCTGGACCTCGGGCGACCCGGTGTCGCCCTCGTGGAGCTTGTTGTCGTCGATGATGCCGGGCTTGGCCGCGTCGATTTTGGACACGTAATTCCTTCGTTGCGTGGGTGACTGCTTACCCTGCTCCGGTGCGCGCGCTGTGCGTCGCCCAAAGCGTCGCTAGAGGCTACCAGCGCTTTCGCCCACATCCGAACTGGCGGCGGCACCGCCTGTCGTGACCGGGCCCTCCGCGGCCGGCTCCTGGACGCTCCAGCGGTAGCGGGGGCGGCGGCTCGGTTGGGCCGCCGGCGCCTTCACCGGGATGCCGCCCAGGGGTCCGTCGAGCAGCTCGGCGATGACAGCCGGCAGCGTCTCGGGGTCCTTCAGCACCCACGAGTGCGTCCCGCCGTGGATGGTGATCAGCGTGGCGCGGGCACTTCGGGCGGCGTCCCGCGCCGTTCGGTACGGCACCGCCAGGTCTCGGTCGCCGTGGATCACGACCACGGGGACGCCCTCGGCGGCCAGCGTC
>DASQUY010000416.1:0-2682 GCA_035641055.1 Acidimicrobiales bacterium
CGATTCGATAGCCAGTAGGAAACTCGTGACGGCCCGGCGACAACGACCTGGACGAGTCTGAGCCTGCCCATGCGCCTCGCCGCCGAGGCTGACGAAACGACGCGGTCCCATCTCATCTCCGATGAGAAGAACGCGCCGCTGACTCGCTTTAGGGGGGCATGCGTGACGACGACACTGCGGTCGCGAAGTTGCTGCCGGTCGTGGTCCTGGCCGTTGGTGGTGTCGGCCTGGCCGTGTGGGCGGGGGCGCTGCTAGCGGCGGGCCTGTTCGGTCCGGGCGGGTTCCGGGCGGGGATCGCGGACGGCGCGGAGGCGGCGTTCCGGTTGCCGTCGCACATGGAGGACCCCGCGGCGGCCTGGCCGCGGGAGACCGCGGCGTCACTGCCCGGTCCGGTCGCCTACTGGACGGCGACCGCACTGACCCTGCTGGCGGTCGCAGCCCTGGGGGCGGGCACCACCGTGCTGTGGCGGCGGGTGCAGCGGGCGGGGACTGCGAATCGGCGGCGGCTGGGGGTGGATGCCCGGGCGCGGTTCGCCCGGGCCAAGGATCTGCGCACGGTGTTCGTGGACGGACCGGTGCCCGGCCGGTTCATCCTGGGCCGGTTCGGGCGGCGGCTGGTGGCGACGGAGTGCCGGGCGACGACGCCCCGGTCGAGGTGGCCGTGGTTGCGGCGTCGGCAGGGCGACACGGGTGCGGTGGCGTTGATCGGGCCGTCGCGGTCGGGCAAGACGGTGGCGGCGGTGGCCGGGATCCTGGAGTGGGAGGGCCCCGCGATCCTGTCGTCGGTGAAGGCCGACCTGATGGCCGCCACGGTCGGCTGGCGCGCGGAGCAGGGCGACGTGCGTGTGTACGACCCGCTGGGCCTGACCGGATGCGCCTGCGCTGGCTGGTCGCCGCTGGCCCGGGCCACCTCGATCACGGGCGCCCGCCGGGCGGCGCGCAACCTGGTGGAGGCGATCGCCGATGACGGCACCCAGAACCTGGGGATGTGGAAGAGCCTGGCCGAGTACCTGCTCGCCGGCCTGTTCTGGGTGGCAGCGAACGCGGAGCGGGACATGGCAGCCGTGGTGGAGTGGGTGCTGGTTGAGGACCGGCCCCGCCCCGACGGCCCGAGCGAGGTCGCCGGGCTGCTGCGCGATCTGCTCGAACACCCCGACCCTCGCGTCGCCACGGACGCGGAGCTGGCGTTCCGGTACCTGTCGTCGTGCTGGACCAAGGACGAGAAGCCCCGTTCCAGCATCTACGTGACCGCCCAGGCAGCGCTGGGCCCGTTCGCCGATCCGGCGATCCTCGCCGCGGCGCGCAGCAACGAGATCGACCTCGACTGGCTGCTCTCCGGCGACAACACGGTGTACATCTGCTCGCCGCTCAAGGACCAGGCCCGCCTCGCCCCGGCGTTCGGCGGCCTGGTGAACGACCTGATGGCCCAGATCTACGAGCGGGCCAACCTGGCGCCGGGCGGCCGGCTGGAACGCCGGGTTCTGACCGTGCTCGACGAGGCCGGCAACCAGCGTCTCGAGGACCTCCCCCAGTACGCCTCGACGGTCGCCGGGCTTGGGGTGCAGCTGGTGACGATCTGGCAGTCCATCGCCCAGATCACCAAGGCCTACGGGCCCGCGGCGGGAATCGTGCTCACCAACCACCTCTCGAAGGTGTTCTACGCCGGCCTCTCGGACGAGGACTCGCTGGCCTACGTGGCCAAGGTGCTGGGCGACGAGGAGGTCGAGGCCCGCCAGCTCTCCGGCCACCCCGCCGCCCTGGCACGCAGCAACGTGACCGACTCGACCAACCGGGTCGGGCTGGTTCAGCCGCACTGCCTGCGCCAGATGACCCCCGGGGACGGGTTGCTGGTGCACGCCACGCTGCCGCCGGCGCACATCCGCACTCGCCGCTGGTTCGACGAACGCGCTCTACGCGCCCGCGCCGAGCTGCCCATCCCCGCCGAGCTGCAGCACGCCCCCGTCGACGAGCTGGCGGAACGGCGCCGCCGACGTGCCGAGGTGCTCGACCTGCTCGCCGGCCGGGATCAGAGCCTGGCTCGGCACATCGAGGTCCTCGACGCCCTTGCGCGTCCGCCGATCCCGGACGACCCGCTCGCCGGAGGCCGATAGCCGCGCAACCCCACGGGAGGTGCACGTCATGACCGACAGCCATGAGATCGTCGCCCAGCTACGACCCACCAGCGCCACCGACCTGCCATTACCGGCCGGGTGGGCAGCCGAGGAGATCCGCTGGGACGGCGAGGACCGCGAGATCGCCTACGACCCGGCTCGCTTCCAGGTCCTCCGAGCGTCGCGGGACAGCTTCGATCCCGAGCTGCGTGCCCTGTTCGCCGAGCACGGCTGGCGGCGCTTCGGCGTCGACTCCGAGGGCGCCGAGCTGTGGGTGCGCGACCTCGACCAGACCGGCCTCGCCCGCCTGGACCGGCTCCGCGCGCCCGCCGCCCACACGGCCGGGACCGAAGCCACGGGCCCCGACGCCCTCTACGTCGCCTGAACCGACCGACACCCCCATCCCCCAACCGAGAGGAGAGCAGTGATGAACAACGTAGACCTGATCGGCCGGCTGAAGAAGGCCCCGGAGCGTCCTAGCGTGACCAGCTCGGGCCGCCACGTGCTCGATCTGCGCCTGGCGGTGAACCACCACGGGCGCGACACCGTGTTCGTGGACGTGAAGTGCTGG
>DASQUY010000417.1:0-7488 GCA_035641055.1 Acidimicrobiales bacterium
CGGCATCGAGGTCGCGCGCTGGACATGGCTCGTGCTGATCGCCGTCCAGTGGCACGGCTGCTGGGTCGGCTGGCAGACGGTGCCGCGGGTCAACCTGCTGCGGTCGCTGGTCTCGGCGCCCGGTCCGACCGCCGGGCGGCTCCCGGCGGCGCCCGGCGAGGCCGTGAGCCGCTTCCGCGACGACGTGCAGGACCTGGCGCTGCTGCTCGACGTGTCGCTCGACCTGTCGGGCGCTCTGCTGTCGTCGAGCGTAGCCGTGGCCGTGCTGGTGAGCATCGACCCCCGCGCCACCCTGGCGATCGTCGTGCCGGTCGCGCTCGCCGCGACCGCCACCGCCTGGCTGGGCCCCCGCCTGCGCCGTTGGCGCCGCGCCGCCCGCGAAGCCACGGCGCGGGTGACGGGCTTCATCGGCGACACGTTCGGCGGCGTGCTCGCCTTGCAGACCGGTGGCGCCGAGTCGGCGGTGCAGGAGCGCTTCGCCGGGCTCAACGCGGCGCGGGCCCGCGCCTCGCGCCGCGACCGCGTCGGGTCCGAGATGGTGCGGTCGCTCGGCTACGGCACGGGCGAGGTGGCCGTGGGCGTCGTCCTGGTGGCGGCCGCGACCGCGTTCCGCAGCGGCGACCTGAGCGTCGGCGACCTGGGCCTGTTCGCGGCCTACGCCACGCTGATCGCCGAGCTGCCCAAGTGGGTCGGCCGCTACCTCGTCTACCAGCGGCAGGCCGACGTCTCGGTCGACAGGTTGGCCGAGCTGCTGCCCGAGCCCCGCCGGCAGCCGGTGGTGGCCCCCACGCCCACCTTCCTCCGCCACGGTCCCCCGGCCCTCGCGGCCGAGAGGCCCGTCGACGACGGCCAGGCCCTGGGGCACCTCGACGAGCTGGCGGTCGAGGGCCTCACCGTCCGTCACCCCGTGTCACGCCGGGGGATCCGCGAGGTTGATCTGGTCGTGCGGCGGGGTGAGCTGGTCGTGGTGACGGGCCCCGTCGGGGCCGGGAAGTCGACGCTGCTGCGGGCCCTGCTGGGCCTCGTGGGCGCGGACGACGGCACGATCCGCTGGAACGGCGCCGCCGTCGACGACCCGTCGACCGCACTCGTGCCGCCCCGGACGGCCTACCTGCCGCAGGTGCCGCGGCTGTTCAGCGAGGCGTTGGCGGACACGATCCTGCTCGGCGAGGCGGGCGACGGGCTCGACGACGCCTTCTGGTTCACGTGCTTCGACGAGGACCTCACCCGCATGCCTGACGGCCCCGCCACCATCATCGGGCCCCACGGCCTGCGGCTGTCGGGAGGGCAGATCCAGCGGGCCGGCGCCGCCCGGGCCCTCGTGCGCCGGCCGGAGCTGCTCGTGATCGACGACCTGTCGAGCGCCCTGGACGTCGAGACCGAGGCCCGGCTGTGGGAGCGGGTCGCCGACGGCGGCTTCGAGACGGCGCTGCTGGTCAGCCACCGCGCCCAGGTGCTCGACCGCGCCGACCGGGTCGTCGTGCTCGACGCCGGCCGGGTGGTCGAGGTGGCCTGAAGCCCATTCTGGGTGCAGCTATGCGGCATATGACCGTATAGCTGCACCCAGTTCGCGGGGTCAGGTCTCGCGGCGGCACCCCCGTCACCGTCGAGGGCGGCGCGCACGGCACCGTGAGTCATTGCCTCGGGTGCCGCCGGGGGTGAAGCCCCCGGGGGCCTAGCCGGCCAGGGCCCGCTTGATGTCCTCGAGGACCGGGACGGGGCCGGGGTCGATCCCCTCCTGGGAGGCGAGGTGCAGGGAGACGAAGTCGCCGACGAGCGTGAGGTCGAAGAGCTGGGCGAGCGCCCCCTCCCCGGCCGCCCGCACTTCGACCACGTCGTGGACGACCTCGGCCAAGACCTCCCGAACCAGCTCGAAGCGGCGCAGCTCCTGGGGATGCTCCTCGTCGTGGCGCAGCTCGACCAGCGTGAACACCTGCCGGGTCATGTCGCCGTGCTGTCCCCAGCCGCACACCTCGTTGTGGCACAGCTCCGGGTACCCGGCCGCGAACGCCGGCGCCTTGGCGTTCTCGTTGACCTGCGTCTTCCAGCGCTGCGCCGCCACGGTCCCCAGCGGCCCGGCGCCGAAGACCAGCGGCACCGTGCGGCCGATGGCGCGGGCGATGCGCGCAGCGGTGTCGCCGGCCACCAGCTCGTCGCGGCGCGCCCGCAGCTGCGTGACCGCGGCGTCGATCCACGACGACGCCCCGGGGAACAGCCCCACCCGTTCGAGCACGAGCAACAGCGGCACCGTGAGCGCGCCGAGCGCCGCCCGGGGCATGGCGATGTCGCCCGGCAGCGGGATGTGCGGCGCCTGCCACGCGGGCGCCAGCTCGCCGAGCCGCCCGCCGGCGGCAACTACGACCATGCGGGCGCCGGAGGCCGCCGCCGCCTGTGCCGCCTCCACTGTCTCCTCGGTGTCGCCGGAGTACGACACCGCCAGGCACAACGTGCCCGGGCCCACGAAGGACGGCGGGGCGTAGCCCTTGTGCACCACGATCGGGACAGGGACGAACGGGGCACCGACGGCGTTGACCACGTCGCCGGCAATGCCGCTCCCCCCCATGCCCAGCACCAGCACGCTGTCGAGGGAGCCGGCCGCCGGCAGTCCCTCGACCGACGATGCGGCGTCGACGGCCGCTGCCACCTGCTCCGGGAAGCCCTTGGCGAGCCCGAACATGTCCAAGCTGTCGAGCACACCCTCGCCGAGCAGGCCCACCGCAGCCTGCCCTCAGGCCTCGAAGGTGGGGGCGATGCCCTCGGCGTCAGCCTTGGCCATCAAGCGATCGTGCTCGGCGTCGTCGACCGTCTCGGCCTCGTCGATCAGCATGATCGGGATGTTCTCGCGGATGGCGTAGCGGCGCTTGAGGCGGGGGTTGTAGAGCGACTCCTCGTCGTCGAAGTACAGCAGCGGCCCCTTGTCTTCGGGGCATGCCAGGATCTCGAGCAGCTGGGGGTCGAGTGGCATGGGGTCATTCCTCTTTCATCAGCGCCTGCACCTCGGCGACGTGGGCGTCGACCTCGGTGCGGTCGGGAGCTTCGAGGTTGAGCCGCAGGAGCGGCTCGGTGTTGGAGGGGCGCAGGTTGAACCACCAGTCGCCGGCGTCGACGGTCAGGCCGTCGAGGCCATCCTGGGGGAGCTCGGCGTAGGCGGCGGCCACCCGGTCGATGACCGCCTCCTGGTCCTCCACCGGCGTGTTGATCTCGCCGGACGCCGCGTAGCGGTCGAACGGCCGGCGCAGCTCGGACAAGGGCACGCCCGCCTTGCAGATCCGCTCGAGCACCACCAGCGCGGCGATGCTGCCGGAGTCGGCCCGGTAGTTGTCGCGGAAGTAGTAGTGGGCCGAGTGCTCGCCGCCGAAGGCGGCGCCCGTCTCGGCCATCACCTGCTTGATGAACGAATGGCCGACGCGGGTGCGCACGGGAGTCCCGCCGTGCTCGCGGACGACCTCGGGCACCGCTCGGGAGCAGATGAGGTTGTGGAGGATGGTGGCGCCCGGCTGGCGCTCGAGGATGCCGGTGGCCACGATCGACGTCGTCGTCGACCCCGACAGCGGCTCGGCCTGGTCGTCGACGAGGAACACCCGGTCGGCGTCGCCGTCGAACGCCAAGCCCACGTCGGCCTCCGTGGCCCGCACCCGCGCCTGGAGGTCACGCAGGTTCTCGGGCTGGATGGGATCGGCCGGATGGTTCGGGAACCGGCCGTCCAGCTCGGGGTAGAGCAGGTCCAGCTCGAACGGCAGCCCCTCGAAAACCCGGGGTACCACCAGGCCACCCATGCCGTTGGCAACGTCGGCCACGACCCGGAGCGGCGACAGGGCGTCGACGTCGACGAACGAGCGCACGTGCTCGGCGAAGTCGTCCAACAGGTCGAGCCGGTCGATGCGACCGGCCTCGGTCAAGGCGGGTCCCACACCCGACACCGTGAGCCGCCGGATCTCGTCCAGGCCCGTGTCCTGGCCGATGGGCCGGGCCCCCGCCAGGCACAGCTTGATGCCGTTGTACCGGGCCGGGTTGTGCGAGGCCGTGAACATCGCCCCCGGGGCATCCAGCGAACCCGAGGCGAAGTACACGAGGTCGGTCGACGCCAGCCCCAGGTCGACAACGTGCAACCCCTGGTGCTGCACGCCGTCGGCGAAGGCGCCCGCCAACTCGGCGCCGCTCGCCCGCATGTCGCGAGCCACGAGGACCCTCCGGGGCTTGGCCCCGTCCGGATGGTCCAGTACGAAGCGACCGAAGGCCGCCCCGATCTGATGGCACAGCGCGGCGTCGAGCTCGTCCGGGACGACACCCCGGATGTCGTAGGCCTTGAAGATCGCGTCGACGTCGGCCATGAGACGGCCAAACCTACTCTCACCCGGTGAGGGGGGCCGGCAGGGCGGGCTCGCCCGCCTCGTAGGCGCCCTCGGCCGACCAGTGGCGGATCCGGGCCAGGTCGACGACCAGGCGTCCGGCGTCCCGCAGCGCCCGCACCGTGGAGCGGCCGCTGTGTGCCACCTCCACCGGCACCTCGACGAGCGACAGCTGGTGCCGCTCGACGAGGTGCAGCACCTCGATGTCGAAGGCGAAGCCGTCCACCCGCGCCAGCGAGAAGACGAACCGGCCCACGTCGGAGCGGAAGGCCTTCAGCCCGCTCTGGGTGTCGCGGTAGCTGCCGAGCAACACGGCGTAGCCCAGCCAGTTGATGACCCGACTCCCCAGCGCCCGCAGCGGCGGCGGCGGGGCCAGCGTGCGGCTGTCGGGGTGGCGGCGATCGCCGATGGCCACGTCCCATCCCTCCTCGACGGCGGCGAGGAGGCGGCGCACCTGGTCGGGCGGGTAGGCCAGGTCGGCGTCGGTGAAGGCGACGACGCGGCCCCGGGACGCCAGCATCCCCACCCGCACCGCTGCCCCCTTGCCCCGGTTCCGCGGCTGAACCACCACCTGGTCGGCGCCGGCAGCCAGGGCGGCGTCGGCCGTGGCGTCCGGCGAGCCGTCGTCGACGACGATCACTTCGACTCCCCCGGCCGCGGCCGGCTCCGCGGCGATGTCGGCCAGTGCGTCGTGCAGGCGTCGCACCGTCTCGCCGACGCGGTCGGCTTCCCGGTAGGCGGGCACCACCACGCTGAGGCGCAGGTCGCCGGGCGGGGCGGGGCGCGCCCACCGGACCCGGCGCGCGGCCGTCAGCTCGCCGAGGAGGACCCACCGGTAGCCGACCAACCGCACGGCCCCGGCCGCCGCCAGGGCCGCAACCTTGGCCCCGACCAGCGACGCCGTCGACGAGAAGCCGGTGCCGGCGAACAGCGCGCGCAGCACGACCACGTCGACCGCCGCCGCCACGGCGGCGACCCCGACGAACGCGGCCGGGAGCTCGACCCAGCGCACGTAGGGGTCGCTGCGGAAGGTCACCACCCGGTGCAGCGCGTACGACAGCGCGCTGGCGGCGGCGATGGCCACGAGGTCGGCGACCACCAGGATCCAGCCCAACGCCTGCCGGAGGAGCACGAGCAGGCCGATATCCACGGCCGTGGGCACCAGCGCCACGACCGCGAAACGGCGGATCCGCCCCGTCACCGGTCCGGCGGACGAGGTGGCGGCGGTGGGGGCGCCGGACCACCCGGGCCCGACAGTGCCCACGGCCCGTCCGGGCCGGCCGCACCCACGTCCGCGCGGTCCCGCGCCCCGTCACCGCCCGGGGTCGGTGGGCGCCCACGGGGACCGAAGCGATAGACCCCGGCGCCGGCCAGGAGCACGAGACCCAGCAGGCCCAGAGCCGTGAGGCCGTAGGACAGCCACTCGACGCTCGTCCGCCCGTACGTCAGCTCGACGTGGGTCTCGGTCGGGACCACGACCATGAAGTTGGGCGCCACCCGCCAGGGTCCCTCCGCCCCCGACGCCTGCCAGTTGGGGAAGTACGACATCTTCACCAGCACCGGCTCGCCCACCCGGTCGACGTCGAAGGAGATGCCGTCGTCGTCGACGTGGGAGTTGGACACCACGACCGGATCGGCAGGCCGGGCCGACGGGTGCTCGCCCACCCCTACCCGCTGCCAGCCGTCAGGGCCGCTCGACGCCAGGGGGACGTCCCAGAACGTGGGGTCGGTGAACCACTGGACGGCCGGCCCGAAGAAGCGGCCCGACTCGTCCCGCGGCTCCTCCACCCACTCGCGCTGTCCGTCGTCGACTCCCGTGACCACGGCCGGCTGGCTGGCGAGCGGCTCGATGACCTCGCTGTCGGCCACCTCGAAGATCACCCACGGGGGCGACCCCGCGACCTCGCTGAGGTCGGGATGGGTGCGGGCCTGGTCGATGGCGTTCTCGGAGGTGGCCATGTAGTAGCGCACGCCCATCATCTGCAGGTGGTCGACGCCCTTGGTGATGTCGAAGCCGCCGTAGGGCAGGTCACGCTGGGCGGCGCTGGGGTCGGTCGACAGCTCGACCTGGGTGAGGAAATGGAACGGGGTGGTGGCCGACGCCTCGAAGTAGAGGCCCTCCATCGAGCCGATGCAGCCGTCGGTCCAGTGCGGCAGGAGCATGAGGGCCATGGGCGTCCCGTAGCGGTCGAGCTCCGGCTGGTACTCCCAGAACGCCCGCCCGCAGCCCTCGTCCTCACCCACCTGGGCCATCGTGCGGACGACGTCGTAATACTCGCGATAGCTGTCCTTCCCCTCGTAGCCCGTGTAGTTCCACCGGGCCCACGATGTGACGAAGCTCTCGGGGGTAGCGCTGGTCTGCCAGGGGCTGAAGCTCGGCCACCGGTAACCCAGCGTGGCGCCCGCCTGATCCCCGCTGCCGGTCACCCGCTCGCTGAACGGCAGGGCGCCCAGCGGCAGGCCCACGACGACCAGCACGGTGGCGAGCGACCCCAGGGCGGTCACGGTTCCGGCGGCGACGGGCTCACGCCGCCAGCCGCGCGCCAGCAGCATCACCAGGCGGAGCGTCTCGGCCACCGCCACGGCCGCCAGCAGCATCGCCGTCAGGTAGTAGAAGGGCAGCAGGCGCCCGTTCCACAGCCGGCTCTCGGGGATCACGACGAAGGCGACCCCGACGCCGACGGTGAGGATCAGCAGGAAGACGCCGATCCGCAGCCGCAGCGCCAGGCTCAGGGCCGCGCCCAGCAGCGCCAGGGCGAACACCCAGCGCAGGTCGATGTCCGGCGTCCGAGACGGCATCAGGTGGTCCCAGATCGTGTCCTCGCCGGTGGGCAGCTTCTCCCAACCCATGTCGTTGAGGTAGGTGCGCCGCAGGTAGAAGGGCGCCACCCAGAACGCCGACAGCAGCGCACCGACCACCAGGGTGGGGGTCAGCCAGCGCACGCTCTCCGACAGCAGCCACAGCCCGGCGGCCGCCGCCACCGCGGCGACGACGAGGACCGCCGGCAGCGCGTCGTCGAGGAGCCCGAGCGGCAGCTCCACGTCGAGCAACCGGAGCCCGACCGCCGCGAGCGAGATGGCGCCCGCACCCGCCAGCAGGCCCGACACCGGTGCCAGCGGCGCGCGCGAGCGGCGGGGG
>DASQUY010000418.1:0-2290 GCA_035641055.1 Acidimicrobiales bacterium
GGCGGGGCGGCGAGGGGCATCTCGCCGTCGGGGGGCACGAGGGTCGGACCCGCCAGGTGGGCCGCCACGTCCGCCAGGGCCACGTCGAGCACCCAGCCGCCGCCCACCGTCAGAGCGTCGAGGCAGGCGGCGGCCGCCGCCAGCCCGGCGGCGGGATCGGCCACGGCGTCGGCGCAGAAGCACGGTCCCGACTCGTCCGCCGCGACCAGCCCGCCGGCCACGGCGGCGTCGTCACCGAACGCCACCCGGTCCCGCCCCGGCGGCGCCCGTCCGTGGCCGGTGACCGACACCCACACCCGGGGCCGGCCGCCGGCGACGAGGTCGGCGGCGACGATCCCGTGCTGCTCGAGCGCCCGGGGCCGCGAGCCCTCGATCACGACGTCGACGTCGGCCAGGAGCCGCCAGAGAGCGGTCCACCCGCTGGTCGTGGTGAGGTCGAGGGCGACGCCTCGCTTGTGGCCGTTCATGAGGTCGAAGAACGCGGGCGGGCCCCGCCGGCTGCCGTCCGGCCGGCCGGTCGACTCGACCTTGAGGACCCGGGCGCCGGCCAGCGCCAGCAGGCTGCCGCACAGCGGGCCGGCCCACAGCGACGACAGGTCGGCCACGACCACGTCCGCCAGCGTCGACGGCCCGGGCGCGGCCCCGGGGACCGCCGTGGCCCGCACGGCCAGCGGCGCCAGAGGTCCGGGCGCGGCGGGCGGGGGAGCGGGCTCCCGGGTCGGCGGGACCGACACCGGCAGGCCGAGCAGCCAGGCACGCTGCGCCACGTCCGCCGCCGGCCGGCGGCCGACGGCGTCGGCGACGGCCGCCCACAGCTCGTCGCTCGGACCGGCGTCGGCCGGGTCGGGTGCCCCGGACGCGGCCGCCGGGCGGTCCGGGTCGTCCGGGGGATCGTCGATCCCCAGCCAGGCCGGCAGCAGCTCGCGGTCGGCGGGGCGGGGCAGCGACACGGCGAGCCAGCCGCCGTCGCCCGCCCGCACCAGCCGGGTGGCGCCGCCGCAGCTCGTCGTGCCCCGCCGCCGCAACCCGGCGATGGCGGCCCGTTCGCCCAGCAGCGCCACCGGGTCGAGCGAGACCTCGCGTCCCAGCCGCGCCGACCGGTCCCGGACGATGGCGGCGAACCGCTGCAGGCCGGGGACGAGGCGATCGGGGGGACCGAGCGGTGGGCCGTCGGCCCGGCCGGTGAGCGCCATCGCCCCGCTGGCGGCCCAGGCGGCGAGCGCATCGCGCTCGGCGTCGCCGGCCACGGGGCGGGGGTGCGGCGGGAACATGCGCGAGCATGATGGCCCGTTTTGGGGTGCGCCCCACGGACGCGCTTCGCCTCGACGGGCGAGCGTTCGCGTTGCTGCTGGTCGGCCTCGCTGTGTGGGCGCGGCCGCCCGTCAGATGCCGTACTGTTTGGTGCCCACGAACGCCCCACCCGCTCGGCCGATGCGCTTGCACCGCCTCACCGTCACCGAGCTCGCCACGGTGCTGTCCGGACCCGAGCCGGCCGACGCCCTGGCCGACCCCAAGGGGTCGGTGATCCTGGTCGATCTCGACATCCCGGTCCCGGCCGACCTGGCCGCCCCCCTCCCCGCCCTCGCCACCCTCCCGGCGGTGGTGGTCGGCACCTCGCCGCAACTTGCGGTGGATAACCCCCCTATAGGGGCGATAACCACCGCAAGTTCGGGCGGTGGGGGGCTCGTCGACGTGGTGGTGGCGCCGGACGGCGACGACCTCGACGCGATCCTGGAGGCGGTCGAGACCAACCCGCAGGCGGCCACGGCGCTGGCGTTGGTGCTGCGGGGCAGCGAGGACCGGCCCCTCGCGGACGGGCTGCAACTCGAGTCCGCGGTCTACGGCGCCCTGCAGGGCGGACCCGAGTTCGCGGCCTGGCGGGCCGGCCGACCGGTGCGTCCCCCTCGGCCCGAGGACGGCCCGGCGGTCGAGGTGCGGCGCCAAGGGGACCGCCTGGAGCTGGTGCTGAACCGCCCGGCCGCCCGCAACGCCCTCGACACCCGCATGCGCGACGACCTGGTGGCGGGCTTGGCCGTCGCTACGGGCGACGCGGCGATCGCCGAGGTGCACCTCCGGGGGGCGGGACCGGCGTTCTGCGCCGGCGGCGACCTGGACGAGTTCGGCTCGCGGCCCGACGTGGCCACGGCGCACCTGGTGCGGATGGCCCGCAGCCCCGCCCGGGCGATCGCCGGCGTGGCCGATCGGGTGGTGGCGCACCTCCACGGTGCGTGCTTCGGCTCGGGCATCGAGCTGCCGGCCTTTGCGGGGCGCGTGATCGCCCGGGAGGACA
>DASQUY010000419.1:0-3197 GCA_035641055.1 Acidimicrobiales bacterium
CGCGAGCGCGCTCACCGCCGCGAAACCATTGGACGGCGTGTTGCTCAATCTGCACGGGGCGATGGTCGCCGACACTCAAACCGACATGGAGTTCGACGTCGTCGCCCTGGTCCGTGACGTGCTCGGTTACGTCCCGGTGGCCGCGGTGCTGGACTTCCACGGGAATCCCTCGCCAGCCTTCGTGCGGGCCTGCGACGCCGTGATCGCCTACGACACGTATCCGCACGTCGACATGTGGGAGCGGGGGGTCGAGGCGGCGCAGCTGCTGGATGCCCTGCTCGAGGGGCGGCCGCTGCGCACCCTGGTCCGCAAGCTGCCGCTGCTGACGTGCCCGTTGGCCCAGGCCACCGACGCCGAGCCGATGGCGGGTCTGCAGGCGCGGGCCCGCAAGCTCGCCGCCGCGGCCGGGCTGCCGCGGGTCTGCCTCCTCGGCGGGTTTCCGTACAGCGACGTGGACCGGGCGGGTTTCAGCGTGCTCCTCGTGCACGACGAGCACCAGACCAGGGAGGCCGAGGACGTGGGCCAAGCCATCGTCGAGGACGTCGAGCATCACCGCGGCGACTTCGAGCTGGCGCGTGACGATCCCGAGACCGCGGTGCGCCGGGCGCGGGCAGCCGACCGTCATCCGGTCGTGCTCGTCGACGTCGCCGACAACGTCGGCGGCGGGAGCCCGGGCGACGGCACCGTCCTGCTGGACGAGCTGCTGCGGCAGCGGGTGCAGGGAGCCGTCGTGACCATTGCGGACGCGGACGTCGCGGTCTTGGCCGCTCGTCTCGGGCCGGGGAGTGCGATCGACACGCTCGTGGGTGGGAAGACCGACGGGTTGCATGGGGAGCCGGTGGCGGTCCGGGGCCGGATCAGGCGGGTCACCGATGGCCGCTACCGGAGCCGGGGGACATGGATGACGGGGCGGGAGTTCACCATGGGCACGACGGCGGTCATCGAGGCCGACGGCGCGACGATCGTCGTGACCTCCCGCAGCCTGCCGCCCTTCCACCGCGAGCAACTGACCTCCGTCGGCATCGACACGGCCGAGGCGGCCATCATCGTCGCCAAGGGCCACGTCGCCTGGCGCGCCGCCTACGGCGACGTAGCGGCCGGGGTCATCGAGGTCGACACGCCAGGGATCTGCCCGGTCGACCCGGCCCGCCTGCCCCGTGCCACCACACCGATGCAGGTATAGGAAGCTTGCCGGCATGAAGCTTCTGCGTATCGGACGCCCGGGTGCGGAGCGCCCCGCCGCCCAGCCGGACGACGGCCGGGTCGTCGACCTCGGCGACGAGGTCACCGACTTCGACGGCGCGTTCTTCGCCACCGGCGGCCTGGACCGCGTGCGCCGGCTGCTGGCGGAGGCGCCCGACGAGCTGCCCACCGTAGACCTGGCCGGTAAACGGGTGGGCCCGCCGATCGCCCCGCCGTCCAAGATCGTTGCCATCGGCCTCAACTACGCCGACCATGTCGCCGAGCAAGGGGCACGGATGCCGAGCGAGCCGGAGGTCTTCTTCAAGGCCCCCAACACCTTGGTCGGTCCCACCGACGACGTGCTGCGCCCCGTCGGGAGCACGAAGCTCGACTACGAGGTGGAGCTGGCGGTCGTCATCGGCCGTCCGGCTCGCTACCTCCCCGACGAAGACGCGGCCCGGTCCGCGATCGCCGGCCTGGCGGTGGCCAACGACGTGTCGGAGCGGGCCTTCCAGCTCGAACGCGGCAGGCAGTGGACGAAGGGCAAGTCGTGCGAGACCTTCAACCCGCTCGGACCGTGGCTGGTCACCCTCGACGAGGTCGACGATCCCCAGAACCTGGGCATGTGGTTGACGGTGAACGGCGAAGTGCGGCAGCAGAGCAACACGAAGGAGATGATCGCCGGCGTCTTCGAGCTGGTCCGCTACCTCAGCCAGTTCATGGTCCTCGAACCCGGCGACCTCGTGGACACCGGGACGCCGGGCGGCGTGGCGCTCGCCATGGACCCACCCCGCTACCTCCAGGTCGGCGACGTCGTCGAGCTCGGGATCGACGGCCTCGGCCAGCAGCGCCTGCGCATCGTCCCGGCCACGGTGTGACCGCTGGTCGCCTCAAGGCAGGTCGACCGAGCGCGGGTCGATCATCCCTAGGCGCGCTGCCTCACGTGACCGAGGCGCCCCGGAGGGCTCGGTCGAGCGCGAGGATCTGGTAGCGAGGTTGTGGAGCTCGCCACCATGGAAACATCGACACCCAGCGTCGAGCCCGAGGATCCTCATTCCCGCGTCGGGCGAGTGCTCGAACACGTGCTGGCCGGGTACCACCGAGCAGAGCGCCACGGTGGCGCAGACCGAGTGACGACCAGCCTGCTGGACGGGTTGCTGGTGGCGACGACGGAGGGGGCTTTCAAGGGGGCTGACCGGTTGCCGCCGGATGCCGAGGTGCTCCGGGTGCTCGAGGACGCCGAGCCCGAGCTGCTCGGCGAGGGCTACCACGTCATGACCTTGTGCGAGCCGGCTCACCGGTTCGTCGTGAAGTATGCGAAGTCGAGTGTCGCCATCCCTCCCTTGGCCCCGCCCTCGATGCTGCCTGATCGTCAGGTGTGGGCAACAGATCACGGCGTCGGGGACGATGGCCGCCTCCATGCCGCGATCTGGCAGCACATTCGGGCCTTCGAGTCGTATGGGCAGCTGACGGTCCCGAGCCGGGCGTACATCGCCCGTGATGTCTTCGAGCGGGTCAACGCCGATGAGCGGCGTGCCCTCGACCGGTTCCGGGCCCTCGGGATCGTGCGTTCCATGGGCGACCGCGTGCTGCGGGTCCGCCCGCGCTACCCCTCCGGTTTCCCGGACGGGAAGCGGCCGCCGGGGGGAAGCGTGGCGATCTCGGTCATGGTGGTGCAGCCATCGGTGACGCTCCTTGTCGACGCCATCGAGCGGGACCTGCGTGGGGGCAACCTGGCGAGGGTGCGCGATTGGGAGGATCGCTACCGAGGGTTCGTACGGGAGCTGTGGCGGCACGGTGTGTCCCACCTCGACTTCTCGATCCTGAACGTCGGTGTCACGAACGCACCCGGGGTCGAGAGGCTGGTGATCTTCGACCCGCACATGGGCGCGATCGAGCTCTCGCCGGCCGGTGCAGAGATCGCGGATCCGATGGCGCGGCGACCCGACGAGCTACGGGGCCTCGAGGAGCTCCTCCGAGCCGCGCGCGACGGCAGCCGCTGGGCGTTGTGGCGG
>DASQUY010000420.1:0-2717 GCA_035641055.1 Acidimicrobiales bacterium
TGCCGGCCGGGCAGGTGGGACCGCTGTTCGGGGCCCTCGCGGCCCAGACCCCGGTCCGGTTCGCCTACCGGGGTTTGCTGCGCACCGTCGACCCCTACCGTCTCGACTTCCAGCGGGGCCGCTGGTACCTGACGGGCTTCGACCACACCCGCGACGACGAGCGCGTCTACCGCCTCGATCGGCTGGAGAGCGCCGTCGAGCGGCTCGACGGGCCCCGCTTCGAGCGGCCGACGACGGCCGTACCCGGCACGCAGCTCGAGCCCTGGCAGCTGGGCGAGGACGACGCGATCGACGCCCGGGTGCTGGTGGATGCCGCCCAGGCGCCCTGGATCGTCCAGCACCTCGGGCCGGGCGCGGTGGCCGAGGAGCGGGTCGACGGGTCGGTTGTGGTCACGATGCGCGTGACCAACCGCGACGCCTTCCGCTCGTTCGTGCTCACCTTCCTCGACCATGCCGAGGTGCTCGGCCCGCCCGAGCTGCGATCCGAGGTTGTGCGATGGTTGGAGGCCGTGGCCACATGAGACGGTCGTCCGATCGGGTGGCCCGCATGCTGGCGATGATCCCCTGGATCGCGACGAGCGACGGTCCCACGGTCGACGCGATCTGCGAGCGCTTCGAGGTGGGGCGACGCCAGCTGCTCGAAGACCTCGAGGTGCTGTCGCTGGTCGGCGTGCCGCCCTATACGCCGGACACGCTGATCGAGGTCACGATGGAGGGCGACCGCGTGTGGCTGCGGTTCGCCGACGTGTTCGCCCGCCCGCTGCGGCTGACGCCGGAACAGGGCCTGGCGCTGGTGGCCGCGGGCCGCGCCTCCCAGGCGCTTCCCGGCACCGATCCCGAGGGACCCCTGGCGACCGCGCTCGCCAAGGTCGCGGGCGTCCTGGGCATCGAGCACGACGACGCCGTGTCGGTGGCGTTGGGGGAGACGCGGCCAGGCGTGCTCGACGAGCTCCGCGGCGCCGCCCAGAGCGGACACCGGGTAAGACTCGACTACTACGCCTACGGGCGCGACGAGCGCACGACGCGGGACGTCGACCCGCACACCGTGTTCGCCCACGAAGGCGCCTGGTACCTGCGGGGCTACTGCCACCGGGCCCGCGACCAGCGCCTGTTCCGTGTCGACCGCATCTACGGGGTCGAAGTCCGAGGCGAGACGTTCTCACCCCCGACGGGCGACGGCTCGGACACCGGTGAGGTGTTCGAGCCGGGAGCGGACGCCCCCCGGGTCACGCTCGACCTGGCGCCCGCCGCCCGGTGGGTGGTGGAGACCTATCCCGTCGACGAGGTCGCCGAGGCGCCGGAGGGCTGGCTGCGAGTGCGCCTGGCGGTGTCCGCCAAGCCCTGGCTGGAACGGTTGCTGGTGCGACTGGGGCCCGACGTGCGCGTGGTCGATGCCGACCGGCCCGAGCTGGCGGACGCCGGTCGGCGGGCCGCCCGGCGCCTCTTGGCCCGCTACGGGGGGTCCCGCGCCGCGCTGCGCTAGCCTCGCCGTTGCCGTGCGTGACGTGCCATCGCTCCCCGACCCCTCCCGCGCCCGTCCCGATCGGCCCTACGAGCCCCGTCACCTGCGCTCGCCCCGCTCCAACGGCGACCGTGACCCGCTGGGCGGAGAGGGCCTCGGGACTGGCGCCGCGGAGGACGGTGACGACGAGGACGACGGGTCGAAGCGCCGGCGAAGCTGGCGTCGCACGGTCCTCGAGTGGGCCGGCGTCATCGCCGGCGGCATCGTCATCGCCCTGCTGGTCGAGGCGTTCCTCATCCAGGCGTTCTGGATTCCTTCGGAGTCGATGGAGCCGACGCTCAACATCGGCGACCGCGTGCTGGTCAACAAGCTCTCCTACAAGCTCCACGACGTGCACCGGGGTGACCTGATCGTGTTCGAGCGCCCGCCGTCTGCCTCCACGGGCGAGGACGGCGAGATCAAGGATCTGATCAAGCGCGTCATCGCTGTCGAGGGCGAGACGGTCGAGGCGCGGGACGGTCGGGTCTTCGTGAACGGCGAACCCCAGGAGGAGGGTTACCTCGAGCCCGGCACGCCGACGAACAACCTGGCCCGCCAGACTGTCCCCGAGGAGCACGTGTTCGTGATGGGGGACAACCGCGCCAACAGCGAGGACAGCCGGATCTTCGGCCCGATCGACGAGGACGACATCATCGGCCGCGCCTTCATCCGAGTGCTGCCCATCACCGACATCGGCTGGCTGTGAAGTCAGACTCCGCGGGGGTAGAGCGCGTCGACGGCGTCCACCATGCGCTCGACGTGGTCGCTGTAGACGGCGTCGGCGCCGGCGTCGAGCAGCTCGGTGAGCACGCGGGGCGTCTGGGCGTCCCAGCCGAACGCGAGCACGCCGAAGCGGTGGAAGAGGGTGGTCAGCCCCCCAGTCCAGTCGAGGTGGTGGAGGTTGACGGCGTCGATGCCCTTCTCGGCGAGGGTGGCGGCGCGCCGCTCCGGGCCCTCCTTCATGTGGTCGAGGCGCGTGGAGTCGACCAGCCGCACCTCGTGGCAGCGCCTCCGCCAGGCGGCGACCTGTTCCCAGCGCGGATGGCAGAGCCACAGGTGAGAGAGCGCGTGGCCGCCGGCCGTCCGCGCCACGGCCACGACCGGTTCGAAGGCGGCGGGGTCCTTGACGTCGAGCGACAGGTCGATCTCGGCACCGCAGGCGGCGTACAGGTCGGCCAGGGTCGGGATGTGGCGGGGAAGCTGTGCCCGGGTGAGC
>DASQUY010000421.1:0-2739 GCA_035641055.1 Acidimicrobiales bacterium
CGCAACGAAGAGCCATCCCCGCCGGAGCCCTACCCGGAATCCGACCCGGCGCGCATCGACCGTCTCAACGAGATCATCCGTGACATCGCCGGCGCCCGGCCCCGCGCGACGGCCGTCGACCTCGCCGGCTACGTCGACCGCCTGCCACCCGAGGTCGACGAGAGGCTCCGGCCCGACGGCGTGCACTTCGAGCTCGACCGCTCGGTCGAGGTGGGGAGCCGTCAGCCACACCACCGGGAGGCCCTGGTCCAGGAGCAGGTCGGTCAGCTCGCTCAGCTCCGAGCGGAGGTAGTCGTCGTAGATGGGGTCCCCCGGCGCCCGCCACGTGTCGTCGCCCGGGAGGCGCCGATCGGCGACGTCCCACGGGCCGGTCTGGACGATGGCGTAGTCGAGGTGTCCGTAGCGCGCTTCGTACGACGCGATGGCCGTGGGCAGTGTCTCGGCCCAGGCATCGCACCCCGGCGGAGTCTGCGAGACATCCCCCGCAGCGACGCGCTCACCGCCCCGTGTGAGCCCGCACCCCATCCCGCCGTTGTAACTGGCGCCCAGGACGGTCAGCTTGCCGGTGCGGTCGCCCCAGCCGCTCAGGCCCCAGCCCGTCGTGAGCATCGTCGAGTCGCCGACCGAGACCCCCACCAGGGTCGACGGGGAGATGTCCGCCGGGTCGGGATCGGACGCCGCGATCTGCTCGAACGGGTCGGCGGGCGGGGTCGACACGATCGGCATGGGCACCGCCACGAGAGCCACGGCGCTCAGGGCGCCAGCGGCGAGGATCGGCGTGCCGAGCCGGGGGAGGCGGGGCCGGCATCCCGTACGGATCGGCCGCTCCAGCAGCACATAGGACAGGGTGGCGACGGCCAGTGTCAGCCCAACCCGCACCGCGAACAACGCCCCGTGGCTCAGCCCCGTGCGTGCCTCGTTCGCCAGCAGGAAGATCGGCCAGTGGTACACGTAGACGCCGTAGGAGATGATGCCGAGCCGGCGCAGCGGGTCGACCGACAACAGCGACCGGACCGGGCCGGGCACGGTGGCGGAGAACACCAGAACGCCCGACACCAGGGCGTAGGCAAGGAAGCCGCCCTCGTAGATCCAGGTGGAGGTCTGCTCCACGTTTCCCCACGCCCAGACCGAGGCGGCCAGGGCTCCGACGCCCGCGAACGCCACTACCCGGCGGATCAGGTGACCTCCCCCGGCCGCTCGGGACGAGTTCCCCGCTCCCCCGGGCGCTCGGGCCGAGTTTCCCGCTCCCACGGCCGCTCGGGCCGGGGCGCCGTCCGCCCGCCGGCGCCGGGCGACGGCCACCGCCAGCAGCGCCCCGACGAGGATCTCGCCCATCCGGGTCGGCGTGGCGTAGTAGATGGTGGTCGGTCGATCGCTGCCGAGCGCGAGCGTCAGCACGGCCGAGCCGGCGAGCAGGCCGGCCAGCACGGCCGCCAGCGCCTTCAGTGAGCCCCGGGTGAGGGCGAACACCCCGACGACCAGCAGGGGGAACAGCCAGTAGAACTGCTCCTCGATGGCGAGGCTCCAGAAGTGCAGCACGGGGGACGGTGAGGCGAACAGGTCGCTGTAGGCCTGTCCGTCGGCGATGAAGCGCCAGTTGGCGACCTGGGCGAGCGCCGCCAGGACGTCGCCGCGCAGGCTGCGCTCCCAGGTCTCGTTCAGCACGAGCGTGGACAGGGAGATGCCCGCCAGCGCCAGCGCCGACGCCGGGAGCAGCCGCCGCACTCGGCGCGCCCAGAACGCCGTCAGCCGGACCCGCCCGGTCTCGAGCCGCTCCCCCACGAGCAACGAGGTGATGAGGAACCCGGACAGCGTGAAGAACGTCGAGACCCCGAGGAAGCCGCCGCGCGCCCAGTCGAAGCCGCCGTGGAAGAACAGCACGGCGAGCACCGCAAGGCCCCGGATGCCGTCGAGCGCCGGGTTGTACGCCAACCTGGCGCCGGAACGGGGCCCCGAGCCGCCGGCGGTCGGTGCCGCGCCGTCGGCGCACGCCGCCAAGACGTCGCCACCCCGCTCCCCGTCCCGGAGCTGCCGGCGGGACGTGTGGTCGCGGTCTGCCGCCGCACGCGGGCCGGTGGCGGTGCTCGCGGCGGCGAGGGACGACCCGGCGTCGACGGATGATGCAGAAATGGCCCGCACGTCGCGAGACGATGCGCCCGTCCCGTCGACAGGTCGCCGTCACCTGCCACACAGCGGCCGTGGTATGTGGCACTCCGGACGAGCCGGCTGGCGATTCGCGAGGCCATGGCCGCCGTCTCCCGAAGAGCTAGCAGCCGGGCCGGGCTACGACGACGTGCGGTCGCGCAGGAAGGCGATGTCGTCCTTGCGACCCTCGTCGGCCGTCTCGCACACGACCGGGGCGTCGGCGGCCTCGACCACCGCCACGAGGAGCTCGGGGTCGATGGTGCCGGTGCCGATGTTGGCGTGGCGGTCGGCGCCGGACCCGGCCGGGTCCTTGGAGTCGTTGCAGTGGACCAGGTCGATGCGGCCGGTGATCCCCCGGATGCGCTCGACGGCGTCGACCAGCGCCTCGCCGGCCGCCCAGGCGTGGCACGTGTCGAGGCAGAAGCCGATGCCCATGTCGCCGATCTCCTCCCACAACCCGGCGATGGTGTCGAAGTGCCGGGCCATGGCGTGGTCCCCTCCGGCGGTGTTCTCGAGGTAGACGGGCACGTCGGACTCGAGTTGGCCCAGCGCCTTGCGCCAGCGCTCGAACCCGGCGCCCGGCTTGTCGTCCTC
>DASQUY010000422.1:0-6221 GCA_035641055.1 Acidimicrobiales bacterium
CCCACAGGTAGAGCAGCTCGTCGTCGAGGTAGCGGTAGTTCGTGTTGATGGGGGCGAGGCCGGCCTTGAACGTGGCGAACATCGACTCGAGGTACTCGGGCCCGTTGTAGAGGTACTGGGCGACCTTGTCGTGGTGCTCGACGCCGGCGTCGAGCAGGGCCCGGGCCAGCCCGTTCGCCCGCCGGTTGAAGTCCGCCCAGGTCACGGTCAGCTCCCCGTGGACCTCGGCGGCCGCGTCACCGCTGGTCTCGGTGCAGATCTCCCACAGGTCGGCGAAGTTCCAGCTCGTCATCGATCCCCCTTCATCAGTGGAGCAGCGCACCTCACCGCGGGCCCTGGCCGTCGTCGACCTTGGCGATCATGCCCGTGACGAACTCCGACGAGGGCGACACCAGGTACAGCAGCGTGCTGTCGAGCTGGGCCGGGTCGCCGAGCCGCTTGCGGGGGAACGCCTGGGTGAAGTCGCCGATACGGCTGATCATCCCGTCCATCATCTCGGAGGAGAAGGCGCCCGGGGCGATGGAGTTGACGTTGATGTGGAACCGCGCCCACTCGACGGCGAGGGTCTCGGTCATCCGGTCGACGGCGGCCTTGGTGATGGAGTACAGGGCGGCGCCGCCGCCGGCGTAGCTGTGGCCGCCCATCGACGAGACGTTGACGATCCGTCCCGGCGCCTTCCGCTCGATGAGGCGCCGGGCGACCTCGCACGCCAGGAGGAACGGGCCCCGCAGGTTGGTGGCGATGACCTCGTCGACGAGCGCGGTGGACATCTTGGTGGCGTACTGGGCGTCGGGCATCCCGGCGCTGTTCACGAGGATCGAGACCGGCCCGAGCTCGCTCTCTGCGCGGTCGACGGCCCGGGTGATCTGGTCGGCATCGGTGACGTCGAACGGCACGGCCACGCACGTCCCGCCCGCGGCGCCGATCTCGGCGGCGAGCTCCTCCAGCCGCTCGGCCCGCCGGGCCGCGGCGGCCACCTTCGCCCCGCACGCCGCCAGCACGGCGGCGAAGCGCCGGCCCAGCCCCGAGCTGGCGCCGGTGACGATGGCGACCTGGCCGGACAGGTCGGTGGAGAAGTTCGGGAGCGGGAAGCTCGGCGCCCCAGACCCGGCCCCCGTGGTCATGCTGCCCCCTCCTCCTACCGTTCTGGTTGTAGCTGTGCGGTCATATGCCGCATAGCTACAACCGGTTCGCGTGACTTGGACTTGGCCTTGCCGCGACTATCGCCAAAACCGACATCGGCGTCAACTCCGGCCGACGGGGCGTGGCGGCGCATAGGCTGCGTTCCCATGCCGAGGGAGGTGGCCGAGGTCCCCGGGGTCGACCTGGAGCGCCTCACCGCATGGATGGACCAGCAGGGCCTTGGTGACGGGCCGATCGAGCACACGAGCCTCATCGCCGGCGGGACGCAGAACGTGCTGCTCCGGTTCACCCGAGCGGGTCGCACCTACGTCCTGCGCCGACCGCCGCTCCACAAGCGGTCCAACAGCGACGAGACGATGCGACGCGAGGCGAGGGTTCTCGCCGCCCTGGCCACCTCCGACGTTCCCCACCCGGCGTTGATCGCCGCGAACGGCGAGCTCGACACCCTCGGCGCCGCCTTCTACCTCATGGAGCCGATCGACGGCTTCAACCCCACCGTGGAGCTGCCCGAGCCCCATCGGTCGGACCCGACGGTGCAGCGGGCGATGGGCCTGTCGATGGCCGACGCGATCGCGGCGCTGGGGCGCATCGATGTCGAGGCGGCCGGGCTCGCCGGCCTCGGCCGCCCGGCCGGGTGGCTCGAGCGCCAGGTCGACCGCTGGCGCTCGCACCTCGCCTCGTACGACGCCATCGAGGGCTACCGCGGGGCCGACCTCCCCGGCGTCGAGGACGTGGCGGCGTGGCTGGACGAGCGGCGGCCCACGGACTGGAGTCCCGGGCTGATCCACGGCGACTTCCACTTCGCCAACGTGCTCGTCCGGCGCGACGCCGGTGAGCTCGCCGCCGTCGTCGACTGGGAGCTCACGACCATCGGCGATCCGCTGCTCGACCTCGGTCACCTGCTGGCAACGTGGCCGAAGAACACGGCCGGGGGCATGGCCGCCGTCGGGGGCGGGCTCGCCGACCTGGCGCTGCCGAGCCCCGACGAGCTCGTCGACCGCTACGCCGACGGCAGCCCCCGCGACGTCTCGCACGCTGGGTGGTACCAGGTGCTGGCCTGCTACCGGCTGGGGATCATCCTCGAGGGCACCAACGCCCGGGCCGACGCCGGCCAGGCGCCCCGGGCGACGGGCGACCTCCTCCACGCCCACGCCGTGAACCTCTTCGAGCAGGCGCTGACGCTCGTCAACGGCTGACCCTGCCGCTCGAACTAGCGGTGGTTAGGGGGGTCATAGCCCCCGTAACCACCGCAAGTTCGTTGTTACGATGCCGGCGATGGGAGCCGACGGCGGTGACCTGTTCGATCTCGGGGGCAAGGTCGCCGTCGTCACCGGCGGAAGCCGGGGCCTCGGGAAGGCGATGAGCGTCGCCTTCGCGGAGCGCGGTGCCAGCGTCGTGATCGCCAGCCGCAAGGTCGAGGCGTGCGAGCGCGTGGCCGCCGAGATCACTGACGCCACTGGCCGGGAGGCGCTGGGCGTGGGCTTCCACGCCGCGCGGTGGGAGGACTGCGACCGCCTGGCCGAGACCGCCTACGAGCGGTTCGGCAAGGTCGACGTGCTCGTGAACAACGCGGGCATGTCGCCGGTCTACCCGTCGCTCTCACAGGTCTCCGAGGACCTGTTCGACAAGGTGCTCGGCGTCAACTTCAAGGGTCCCTTCCGGCTGTCGGCGCTCATCGGCGAGCGCATGGCGGCGGACGGCGGCGGCTCGATCATCAACGTCAGCAGCATCGCCGCCGTCCAACCGGGCCCGCACGAGCTCGCCTACGCCGGCGCCAAGGCGGCGCTCAACACCATGACGCTCGGACTGGCCCGGGCGTTCGGCCCGACGGTGCGGGCCAACGTGATCATGCCCGGGCCGTTCCTCACCGACGTCAGCAAGGCATGGGACCTCGACGCCTTCCACGCGCAGGCCGAGCGACTGATCCCGTTGCAGCGGGGCGGCCAGGCCGAGGAGGTCGTGGGAGCGGCGCTGTACCTGGCCAGCGAGGCGTCGAGCTTCACGACCGGCGCCGTGATCAAGGTCGACGGCGGCACCGCCTGGGCGCCGGGGTAAGAGGCCGAGCGGTCCCTAGGCGCCGTCGATCTTGAACAGCTCGCGGGCGTTGTCGCCCAGGAACCGCCGCCGCCCGACCTCCGAGAACATGCCGGCCAGCTCGTCGAGGTCGAAGATGTACTCGGGCGTGTGGTCGGCGTGCGGGAAGTCCGACGCCCACATGAAGCGCTCAGCGCCGAAGCGCTCGGCGAGGGCCGGGATGGTCCGCTCGTCGGGGTCGCAGCTGATCCAGCACCGCTCCCGGAAGTAGAAGGAAGGCGGGTGCTGCGACGGCACCCGCCGGCCGATGACCGTGTGGCCGAACACGGCATCCATCCGGTCGAGCAGGTAGCCGATCCAGCCACCGCCGGACTCGAGCACCAGGATCTTGAGGCGGGGGAACCTGTCGAACACCCCGTAGTCGAACAACGTCGAGAACTGGTGCCGGACCCCGTCGGAGGCCTGCACCGACGCGCTCAGGCGCAGGTTGCGCACGTTCTCCCAGCCCCCCATGCGCGTGCCCTTGGTCCACTGCGGCTCGAAGGTGGGGTGGATGGCGAGGGGGACGTCGAGGTCTTGGGCGGCGGCGAAGGCGGCGTCGTGGTCGGGGTGCCCCAGCGGCTTGGCGCTGTGGGTGAAGGGTGCGACGAAGCCGCCGCGGGCCCCGTCACCGACCGCCCGCTCGAGCTCACGGGCGGCGGCCTCGGGATCGCCGAGCGACAGGTGGGCGGTCGGGATCAACCGACCCGCGCCGTCGGAGCACCAGTCACAGATCCAGCGGTTGTAGGCCCGGCAGTAGGCCTGCGACAGCTCGACGTCGTCGAGCTCGGCCTCCCACAGCAACCCGGTGGTCGTGTAGAGGACGGCGGCGTCGATGTGCTCGGCGTCGAGGAGCTCGAGCCGCGCCTTGGGCTCCGTGGCACTCGCCGGGGCGTGGTTGTCGTACGTGACCTCCGGGTCCCGGGCCATGTCGCGCAGGTTCCGGCGTCCCATCGCCGCCAGCGTCGACGGAAATCCCCTGGCCGACATCCTCGAGCGCTGGCCCCCGATCTCGAGCTCGTCGAGACCGTTGTCGTCCTTGACGATCCGCAGCGCCCGGTCGCGGTACCGGGGCTCGAGGTAGCGCTCCCAGAGGTCGGACGGCTCCAGGATGTGGCCGTCGGCGTCGACGGCGCCGTCCCATGAGAGCCGGTGGGTCTCGTGCATGCGACACTCCTACGGTCTCGGCTCGGGTGGCAGCGAGAGCCGACACTGATGTCAACACTATACTTGTGCCCTTGACGCCGACGGCGCCACGGCGCCACGGCGCCGACGAGACGACGCGAGGACGAGCGAGATGGCGGTCAAGCGGAGCACCAAGAAGCCCGCACGTTCAGCCAACGGTGCCAGCGGCTCGCAGCGCCACGCTCGCAAAGCCGGCGGCCGCACGCCGAAGGGGGAGGAGACCCGCCGCGTCCTTCTCGAAGCGGCCTCGCGCCTGTTCGCCCAAAACGGCTACCACAACACGAGCGTCCCCGACATCGTCCAGGCCGCGGGCGTCGGCCACGGCACCTTCTACGAGTACTTCGGGAACCGGCGCGACATCCTGTTGGCCCTCACCAAACAGGTCTCCGACGTCCGGGCGCGGCTGCCCCGCCTGAAGAGCCAGAACCTCGCCGATCGGATCCGCGCCGAGATCTTCTGGTACCTGTCCGACCACGTCGACCACCTCGAGCTCTCGAAGGTGTGGCACGAGGCCGCCAGCTTCGACCCCGAGATCGCAGCGACGAGGCGGCGCGAGCGCGCCCGCCGGATCGAGCGGGTGCGCAAGGGCATCGTGTCGGCCGGAGCGCGGCCGGACATCGATCCGGCGATCGCCGCCGCCGCCCTCACGGCGATGCTCGAGGAGTTCGCCCAGCGCTGGTTCATCGAGGGCGACGGCCCGGGGAAGAGCGCCCAGGACGTCGTCGCCGCGTCCGAGACCCTGGCGGCGCTGTGGCTCACGGCCATCGGCCTCGAGGCACCCGAGGCGTCGCGCTGATGGACGAGCTTGCCGGCCGGACCGCGGTGATCACCGGCGGCGCGTCGGGCATCGGGCTGGCGACGGCGCGGCTCCTGGGGGCCGAGGGGATGCAGCTCGTCCTCGCCGACATCGAGGAGGCGCCGCTGGAGCGAGCCGCGGCCGAGCTGGACGCCCTCGGCGTTGTCTGCGACGTCGGCGAGCTGGCATCGGTCCAGCGCCTGGCCGACCAGGCGTACGAGCGCTTCGGGGCGGTGCACCTGCTGTTCAACAACGCCGGGGTGGCGACGGGTGGCCCGGTGGTGCAGATGAGCCACGCCGACTGGGAGTGGGTCATGCGGGTCAACCTGTGGGGACCGATCCACGGGGTCGAAGCCTTCCTCGAGCGCATGATCGCCCAGGGGACCGGCGGTCACATCCTGTTCACCGCCTCGTTCGCCGGTCTCGTGCCCAACGTCGGTCTCGGGCCCTACTGCGTGACCAAGTACGGCACGGTGGCGCTGGCCGAGGTCCTGCAGCGGGAGCTGCGCCCGCACCGGATCGGCGTGTCGGTCCTGTGCCCGATGCGGGTGGAGACCAACATCGGCACGTCGGCCCGCAACCGCCCGGCCGAGCTCGGGGGGCCCGTCACTGCGCCCGCCGCCCAGGCGCCCCCTACCTCGGCTCCCGCTGCCTCGGCCGCCGCCGCGGCCGACGCCGGGCTGGCGGGGCGAGTCCTCCCGGTCGACGAGGTCGCCGCCGACGTGGTCCGCGCCGTCACGGACGGCCGCCTCTACATCCTCCCCCACGAGGAGAGCACGCAGTTCGTCCGTCGCCGCTTCGCCCGCATCGAGCGAGACGCCCCGGGCTCCGAGGAAGCCTGATCGGGCACCAATGGCTCACCAGCGCTTCGGCGGGAGCAGCTGGCGCTCCTGGAGGCGACCGATGAGCCTGCGGAACATGTCCTCGGTGTCGATGCAGTCGCCGAAGCCGGCCTGGCGGGCCTTGATCGTGCTTACCAGCATGGGGGGCGGAGGCTTGTCGAAGTCGTGGCCGAGCAGCAGGT
>DASQUY010000423.1:0-2282 GCA_035641055.1 Acidimicrobiales bacterium
CCACGCCCGCCCCGAGCAGGAACAGCAGCGACGTGCCCACGAACAGCTTGCCGACCGTGCGGGGGTCGCCCGAGCCGACCAGCGCCGCCAGCCCGGTCGGCGGGGCCGACAGGGGCTCGGGCACGGCCGGGGTCTCGGCAACGTCGCGGGGGGCTTCGGTCACGGTCATGGACGACTCGGGAATCTAGTCACATGCGGCATCGGCCCGAGAAATCGCAGGTACGCCTCACGTCATGGCCCCTTCACAGGCCCGAGCGGACGAGCTGATCGACGGCGATGGCGCCGAACAGCAGCGTGATGTAGGTGATCGACCAGTTGAAGACGCGCATCGCGACGCGCCGTGAGCCGTCGCGCACCAGGCGCAGGCTCAGGTAGGCGAAGACCCCGCCCAGGACACCGGCGGCGGCGATGTAGATGCCGCCCATGCCGGCGACCGGCGCGAACAGCAGCGTGAGGGCCCACAGCAGCAGGGTGTAGAGGAGGATCCGCTGCGCCGTGGTCCGCAGGCTGGCGACCACGGGTAGCATCGGCACGTCGGCCCGGGCGTAGTCATCGCGGTAGCGGATGGCGAGCGCCCAGAAGTGCGGGGGGGTCCAGTAGAAGATGACGGCGAACAGCACCAACGGCGGCCAGTCGAGCGAGTTGGTGACGGCCGTCCAACCCACCAGCACTGGCACGGCCCCGGCTGCCCCGCCGATGACGATGTTTCTGGCAGAGGTGCGCTTGAGCCACAGGGTGTAGACGAACACGTAGAACAGGCAGGCAGCGACCGCCAGCGCCGCGGAGAGCAGGTTGACGGTGGCCCACAGGAAGGCGAACGCCGCTGTCTCGATGCCGACGGCGAAGGTGAGCGCGGCGGTCGGCGTGATCCGCCCGGCGGCGAGCGGCCGGTTCCGGGTGCGGGACATCTGTTGGTCGATGTCGCGGTCGGCCACCATGTTGAGGGCGTTCGCCCCGCCGGCGGCCAGGGTTCCGCCCAGCACCGTCGCGGCGATGAGCCAGAGCGGCGGCATCCCCTGCTCGGCCACGATCATGGTGGGGACGGTCGTCACCAGCAGCAGCTCGATGATCCGCGGCTTGGTCAGCGCCACGTAGTCCCCGAGGGTGGCGAGCAGGTCACGCCGGCGCAGCGTGCTCGCGCTCAGCGATGCCCCGGGGGAGGTCGACACCGCGGCGAGGTTACGACCGCGCGCCCTCCTCGTACGAACTTGCGGTGGTTATCGCCCCCATAGGGGGAACAACCACCGCAAGTTCGGGTTTGGGGGCGCGCCTCGCGCCGACCGTACGCTCGGGGCGTGCGGCTACCCGTGCTGTCCCCCCGGGCCTACCGGTACCTGGCGGCGGCGACCCTCGCCTCCCTGGTGTTCATCATGGTGACCGGGGCGGCGGTGCGGCTCACCGGCTCGGGACTGGGGTGCTCGACGTGGCCGTCGTGCGAGCCCGACAGCTTCACGCCCCGGTCGGCCTCGGATGTCCACGGGATGGTCGAGTGGGTCAACCGGCTCATCACCGTGACGGTCGGCCTGCTCACGGTGGCGGCGGTCGTCGGCGCCCGGGCCCGGCGGCCGTACCGGCCCGACCTGTTCCGCTGGTCGCTGGGGCTGCCGGTCTGGGTGTTGGCCAACGGCCTGGTGGGGGCGCTGGTGGTGTGGCTGCACCTGGCCCCGGCGTCGGTCATCGGCCACTTCGTGCTGTCGCTGGCCGCAGTGGGGAACGCCGTCGTGCTGTACGAGCGGGCGGGCGACTCGCCGGCCGCCGAGTCCGCAACCGCCGGTGACGCAACCGGCGTCGCTACAGCCAGCGGTGCTGCAGCCACCGACGGCGACCGGCGGATGGTGGCCACGGGCCGCGTCGTCGCCGCCTGCCGGGTACTGCTGGCGGCCGCCGGCGCGGTGATCATCACCGGCACGCTGGTGACCGGCAGCGGTCCCCATGCCGGCGACGACCGGGCCGACCGGCTGGACCTGGTGGTGGGCGACGTGGTGCGGATCCACGCGGTGGCGGTGATCGTCTTCCTGGCGCTGACCCTGGCGGTCGTCCGCATGGGCCGGCGCGGGGACGCCGAGCCGTCCGTCGAGGAGCGGCTCCGCCAGCTGGTCGTCGTCCTCGTCGCCCAGGGCGGCATCGGCTACTGGCAGTACTTCACCGGCGTGCCGGAGCTCCTGGTGGGTGTACACGTGTTCGGCGCCGCCCTGGTCTGGATCGCCGTGCTGCGCGTGTGGCTCTCCCTGTCGACACCGCTGTCGGCGCCGGCGGTCTCCGGTCCCGAGGCAATACCCGCC
>DASQUY010000424.1:0-3617 GCA_035641055.1 Acidimicrobiales bacterium
GCCGCCGCTCGTGCGCTCCGGCCCGGTCGAGGACGCACTCGTCGAGCGCCTGGCGCGGATGCTCGGCGTCGACCGCGCCGCCATGAGGGACACCCAGTGGGTCGACAACGGCCCGGGCTGGGTCGCGGTGCTGCTCGGCAGTGCCGCCGAGGTCATCGCGCTCCGACCCGACTACGTGGACTTCGATCTGGGTGTCGTCGGCCCCCACCCGGAGGGATCGCCCGAGGCGTTCGAGGTCCGCGCCTTCGTCCCGCAGGAGGGTGCGACGGTCGAGGATCCCGTCACCGGCAGCCTCAACGCCTCGCTGGCCGAGTGGCTGCTGCGGACGGGCCGGGCCGAGGCCCCGTACGTCGTCCGCCAGGGCACGGTGTTGGGGCGGTCCGGGCGCGTGCACATTTCCGTCGATCTCGACGAGACGATCTGGGTCGGGGGTGGCGCCGTCACGTGCGTGCGCGGCGAGGCCGACCTCTGACGGCACACGGCGTCCCGAGGCAATGACCGCCGCTCGGAAACTCTCGAAAGTTCGCGACCGGCCGTTATTGCCTCGCCGCGGCACGGGCCAGGCAGTGATACAGTGCATTACATCGCGATACCCAAATCCGAGATGGTCTCGTTGCGCATGCCGCGGAGCATCGCGGAGCGCTTGGAACGGGCGGCCCGACGGTCCGGCCAGTCCCGCTCCAGCCTGGTACATCGCTACGTCGATGAGGGGCTACGCCGGGATCGGCACCCACGGATCACGTTCAAGGATGGGCCGGCGGGTCGTCGCGCCGCCCTGATCGGGGGTCCCGACATCTGGGAGCTGGTCTCTTTCGTCAACGATCTCGATGCCCGCGGTGAAAGGGCGGTCGAGCAAGCGGCGCGTTATCTGGCCCTACCGGTCGAGGACGTGCGCGCCGGCCTGGCGTACGCCGCCGAGTTCCCTGACGAGATCCGTGCCCGCATCGCCCTCAACGACGAGGCCGCTGCCGAGGCCGAGGCGGCCTGGCAGGCGCAGCGGGATCTCCTCGCATGAGGTGAAGCTTCTCCTCGACGAGATGTTCCTGGACGCGGTCGCCATCGGTCTCCGCAACCGGGGCCATGACGTGGTGTCGATCGTCGCCGACCGACCCCATCTCCGGCATCGCCTCGATGCCGAGGTGTTCGACGCAGCCCAGACCGAAGGGCGCGCTGTCGTCACGGAGAATGTGCCGGACTTCCTCGGCGTTATCGCGGACTACCAGCAACGTGAGCGGCCTCATTGGGGGCTCGTGCTGACGAGCAACCGAAGCTTTCCCCGGCATCGCCCCGGGCACGGCGTGCGCCGGCTCGTGGCGGCGCTGGACGCGCGGTTGAGCCAGCACGCGAGCGCCAAACCCGGCAGCGAAGTGATCTGGCTGCGGCCGGCATCGCCGCGGGCGTGACCACCCCCACGGAGCCGCCGGTCGGTTACAGGGCGTCGGCCAGCAGGCGGACCTGCTCGGGGTCGGGGCTGCACGGGAAGAGGATCAGCTCGTGGCAGCCGGCGGCGTCGTAGGCGGCGATCGCCTCCCGGACCGCATTGCGGTCGGTGAGCGCACCCGAGATGACGGTCGACGCGGCCGACCCTTCGACGGCGTAGTGATCGGCGAGGAACGCCTCCGCGGTCGCCCGTGCGCCGGGCCCGAGGCAGAAGTAGGGCAGCGCCATCAGCCGGGGGAGCCCCCGGCGGCCGTGCTCGGTCCAGGCCCGCTCCACGCCGTCGGCGCCCTGCCGGAAGGCATCCACCCCGCGACTGCCGCCGATCCATCCCGCGCCCCAGGTCGCCACCCGGGCGTAGGCCCGGCTGCTGTGACCGCCGAAGATGATCCGTGATCGATCCACGCCCGCCGCCGGGCCGATCGCTCCGCCTCCTTCGGCGGTCGACTGGCTCGCCCAGATGTGCGTCATCTCCTCCAGCATCTCGTCGAACCGGCGGCCGCGTTCCCGGAACGGAACGCCGGAGGCGTCGTAGTCGTCCCGATAGCCACCGACGGCCATGCCGAGGACCAGCCGTCCACCCGAGAGGTGGTTCACGGTCGCAGCCTGCTTGGCGAGGAGGGCGGCATTGACCCGCCAGGGCACGAGGAGGATGGAGGTCATCAGCCTGATCCGCTCCGTCACCGCCGCCGCGGCGCCGAGGGTCACCAGCGGCTCGGTGTTGCCGTACACCAAGCGGTCGATCACGCCGAGCGACGAGAAGCCGTGGTCCTCCGCCGCTCTCGCCCACTCGACGATCTGCTCGCCGCGGGCCCACGGGATGGTCGATGGCAGTCCGATCCCGATGTGCATCAGGGCGCCCGCCGTCACCGCAGCGAGCTCTCGATCACGGTCTCCGAGCGGAGCGTGCGATGCACCGGGCACTTCTCTGCGATCTCCAGCAGCCGGGCCCGCTGCTCGTCGTCGAGCTCGCCCTCGACCTCGATGTCCCCCCGGATGTGGTCGACGCGGCCCGACTGCGTCTCGCAGTTGGCGCAGTCCTCGGCGTAGATCCGTGTGTGCTCGAGCGTGACCGTCACGTGCCGCAGCGGCAAGCCCTTGCGCTCGGCGTACATCCGCAGGGTCATCGAGGTGCACGCGCCCAGCGAGGCCAGCAGGAGGCCGTAGGGATCGGGACCGGTGTCGGCGCCGCCGACGGACGGCGGCTCGTCCGCCGTCAGGATGTGGGGGCCGACGGCGATCTGCTGGGCGTACGGCCCGTCGCCGGCCTCGCTCACGGTCACGTGCCGCCGACCGGCGTCGTCGGTCAGCTCCTCCGGGGGCGCGGGGATGTACCGGCTGGCCCAGGCGGCGAGCACGGTGGCGGCGTAGCTGGCGTCCGCGGGGTCGGTGAGCAGGTGGTCACCGTGGTCGAGCGACACGAACGACTTGGGGTGCCGGGCCGCGTCGTAGATGATCCGGGCGTTGTCGATGCCGACGACCTCGTCTCGCGGCGCGTGCATCACCAGCAGCGCCCGGCCCAGGCGGGTGATCCGGTCCCGCTGGGGCTGCGACTCGACGTCGGCCAAGAACTGGGCGCGGACCCGGAACGGCTGGCCGGCCACCCGGACGGTCGCCTCACCCTCGGCCTCGATCTCCTCGCGGGCGCGGTCGAGCAGGTGCGTGACGTGCTCGGGGTCGGCGGGCGCTCCGATCGTGGCCACGGCGCGGGACTCGGGGACCCGTTCGGCGGCGGCGAGGACCGCGGCGCCGCCCAGCGAGTGGCCGATGAGAATCGCCGGGGCGGCGAACGACTCGCGCAGGTGGTCGGCGGCGTGCACCAGGTCCTCGACGTTGGACGTGAAGTTGGTGTTGGCGAAGTCGCCGCCCGACTCGCCCAGGCCGGTGAAGTCGAAGCGCAGGACGGCGACGCCGTGCTCGGCGAGGCGGCGCGAGATGCGCGAGGCCGTCACGGTCTCCTTGTCGCACGTGAAGCAGTGGGCGAACAGCGCCACCGCCCGCACCGGCCCGATCGGAAGGTCCAACCGGCCGGCGAGAGGCTCGCCGTGAGACCCGGTGAACGTCATCTTGCGGCTCTGGCTCACGGCCTCGGAGTGTATGAACCCGATGCTGTGGGGCGTGGAGGAGGGCATGACCGTCACGACCGGGGGCCCGCCCCCGCCCGAGGCGGGCGTCGACGA
>DASQUY010000425.1:0-4116 GCA_035641055.1 Acidimicrobiales bacterium
GGGCACGACCGTGATCCTGGTCGAGCAGTCGGTCAACGTGGGTCTGACGGTGGCGGAGCGGGCGTACTTCATGGAGAAGGGCGAGGTGCGCTTCGAGGGCCCGGCGGCCGAGCTGCTGGAGCGTCCCGACCTGCTGCGGGCCGTGTTCCTGCGGGCGGCCGCTCCGGCCGCCGAAGCCGCCCCGTCGTCCACCTCCACGACCGCTACGGCCGGGACGGGGGTGGCGGGCGACGGCCACGGGGACGGCCAGTCGGCGGTGACGGACGGCGCGCCAGTGCTGGAGGTCCGCGAGGTCACCCGCCGCTTCGGCGGCGTGCGGGCGCTGGACAGCGTGTCGTTCGACGTCCGCCCGGGGGAGATCCTGGGGTTCATCGGGCCCAACGGCGCCGGCAAGACCACGCTTTTCGACGTCATCTCCGGCTACACGTCGGCCGACGCGGGGACGGTCCGGCTACGGGAGAACGGCGAGCTGGCCGACCTGTCCGGCTCGCCCACCCACGTGCGCTCCTGGCGGGGCCTGGGCCGGTCGTTCCAGGACGGCCGGCTGTTCCCGGGGCTCACCGTCCACGAGGCCATCGCCGTGGCGCTGGAGCAGCACGTGGAGGTGCGCGACCCGGTCGCCGCCACGCTGCGCCTGCCGTCGGTCGCCGACTCCGAGGAACAGGTGTGGGCGCGGGTCGACCAGTTGATCGAGCTGCTGGGCCTGGGCGCCTACCGGGACAAGTTCGTGCGGGAGCTGTCGACCGGCACCCGCCGGGTGGTGGACCTGGCCTGCGTGCTGGCGCAGGGGCCGTCGGTCGTGCTGCTCGACGAGCCGTCCAGCGGCATCGCCCAGCGGGAGGCCGAGGCCCTGGCGCCGATGCTGCGGCGGGTGCGGGCTCAGCTGGGCGCCAGCCTGCTCGTCATCGAGCACGACTTGCCGCTGCTCGGCTCGCTCGCCGATCGCATGATCGCCCTCGACCTCGGGCGGGTGGTGGCCGAGGGAACCCCCGCGGAGGTCGTGGAACACCCGGCGGTGGTGGCCTCGTACCTGGGCACGGACGAGACCGCCATCGCCCGATCCGGCGCGTCCGCATCCCGCTGACGCCGGCCGGGAGCACAAGGAGGGACCCATGGCTACGAGAGACGAGACGAGGCCCACCGGCGACGGTGCGGGCGGGGAGCCGCCCAAGCGCCAACCGGGCTGGGTGAGGCCCGCCAAGCGCTACGGACCGATCGTGGCCGTACTCGCCGTCGTGGCCGTCCTCGTGGCGGTGTTCGCCGGCGGCGACGGCGACGACGGCGGCGACGGGACGGCGGCCGGCGAGGGCGGGACGGCGGAGGACCTGATCGCGTCGGGTCCCATGACCTGGCAGCGGGCGGAGCAGGAGGGGGTGACGGGCGACATCGACTGGGGCGCGAACTGCGACACCGAGACGGGCCGGATCCGGCTGCCCACGGTGTACGCCGCCCCGTGCGTCGAGCCGTTCGAGGGCGACAACGGGGGCGCCACCGCCACGGGCGTCACCGAGGACACGGTCAAGATCGTGGTCTACATCGCCGACCCGGAGCTCGACCCGCTGTTTGCCGCCCTGATCGGCGGTGCCGGCGGCAACCTGGACCCGGCCGTGGCGCAGGAGACAATCCAGGACTACGCCGACCTCTACAACCAGGTCTACGAGACCTACGGGCGCACGGTCGAGATCGAGTTCTTCACCGGCACCGGCGCCGGCGACGACGAGGTCGCGGCCCGCAACGACGCCATCGCCATCGCCGAGATGGAGCCGTTCGCGGTCATCGGCGGCCCCAACCAGGAGAGCCCGACGTTCACCGACGAGCTCACCGCGCGCGGTGTGCCCTGCCTCGGCGGCTGCGCACTGGCGCTCCCCGAGAGCATCCTGAGCGAGCGGCAACCGTTCGCCCTCCAGGGTGCCACCACCGCCGACCAGGGTTCCTTGCTGGCCGCCGAGGCGATCAGCAACCTGGCGCCTCCGGGGCCCGCCGAGCTGGCCGGCGACCCGGAGATGGAGGCGCAGGACCGGGTGTACGGCCTCGTGCACTTCGACACCGCCGACGGCGACTACGAGGAGGCCGTCGGCGTGTTCCGGGATGGCCTCGCCGAGGGCGGCATCGAGATAGGGAGCGACGTCCCGTACCAGCTCGACCTGGCGCGCCTGCAGGAGAACGCCCGCACGATGATCAGCCGGCTGCAGGCCGACGGCGTCACGACCGTGCTCTACTTCGGAGATCCGATCACGCCGGCGACGCTGACCCAGGAGGCGACGGCGCAGGGCTACTTCCCCGAGTGGATCCTGGGCCCCAACCTGCTGGCCGACACCAACTTCTTCGCCCGCCAGTTCGACCAGCAGCAGTGGGAGAACGCCTTCGGCGTGGCCATCGGCCCGACCGCCGGCGCCACCGAGGTCGGTACGCCGTTCTCCGTCTACGAGTGGGCCTACGGCACGGAGCCGCCGAGCAACGTCTTCGGCGTGCTCGAGCCGCCGCTGCGCAATGCGTTCACCGGTGTCACGCTCGCCGGGCCCGAGCTCACCCCCGAGAGCTTCCGCGACGGCCTGTTCCGCTACCCGCCCTCGGGCGGCGGTCCCACCACACCGCTGCTCTCGTGGGGCGATCACGGCATCTGGTCCGGCACCGACTACGGCGGCGGCGACGACGCCTCCATCATCTGGTGGGACCCCGAGGCCGAGAGCATCGACGAGGTGGGCAACACCGGCGTGGGCAGCTACCGGTTCGCCAACGGTGGTGCGCGGTACACGCTCGGCAACTTCCCGGCGTCCGCCGAGGAGGCGGGGCTGTTCGACGTCGAGTCGTCGGAGGTCCAGATCTTCGAACCGCCGCCCGAGGACCAGGCGCCCGACTACGAGCCGCCCGCCGGCCTGTAGGAGGGCGCCGTGGCCACCACCGAGACATCCCGCGGCTGGGCCCGGGCGGCGCGCCGCTACGGGCCCATCGTGATCGTGCTCGGCGTCGTCGCCGCCGTCGTGGTGGTGTTCGCGGGCGGGGGCGACGATGACGACGGCGGCGGCACGGCGGACGGCGGCTCGACCAGCCAGGACGACCTGATCGCCTCGGGTCCGATGACGTGGCAGCGGGCCGACCAGGAGGGCGTCACCGACGACATCGACTGGGGCCCCAACTGCGACACGGAGACCGGCCGGATCCGGCTGCCCACGGTCTACGCCGCCCCGTGCGTCGAGCCGTTCGAGGGGGACAACGGCGGCGCCACCGCGGCGGGCGTGACCGAGGACACGATCAAGATCGTGATCTACCAGTCGGACCCCGCGGTCGACCCCATCGGCGCGTCGCTGGTCGGCGCCTCGGGCGCCAACCTGGACCCGGCCGCGGCGCGAGAGAACATCCAGGACTACCTCGAGCTCTACAACCTGGCCTTCGAGACCTACGGGCGCACGGTCGAGGTCGAGTACTACCTCGGCACCGGCACCTACGACGACCAGGCGGCGGCCCGCTCGGACGCCATCGCCATCGCCGAGATGGAACCGTTTGCGGTCATCGGCGGGCCCCCGCTGGCGAGCCCGACCTTCAGCGACGAGCTGGCGTCGCGCGGCGTGGCGTGTCTCGCCGGCTGCGCCCTGGCCCAGCCCAACAGCGTGCTGTCCGAGCACCAGCCGTACTCGGTGCAGCTCCAGGAGGAGACCGATCAGGCCTCCCTCATTGCCGCCGAGGCGATCAGCAACCTGGCGGGACCGGGACCGGCCGAGCTGGCCGGCGATCCGGAGATGCAGGCGCAGGACCGGGTGTACGGCCTGGTGCACTTCGACACCCCCGACGGCGACTACGAGGAAGCCGTCAGCGTCTTCCGGGACGGCCTTGCCGAGGGCGGCATCGAGATAGCCAGCGATGTCCCGTACCAGCTGGACCTCAATGCCGTCCAGGAGACCGCCCGCACGATCGTCAGCCGGTTGCAGGCCGACGGTGTCACGACCGTCATCTACTTCGGCGATCCCGTCATTCCCTCCCCGCTCACGGCCGAGGCGACGGCGCAGGACTACTTCCCCGAGTGGATACTCGGCCCCAACCTGGGGGCCGACTCCAACGCCTTCGCCCGCACCTTCGACCAGCAGCAGTGGGTCAACGGGTTCGGCGTGGCCATCGGCG
>DASQUY010000426.1:0-3876 GCA_035641055.1 Acidimicrobiales bacterium
CGGGGGAGCTGCGTGCGGGCGGGGTGGGGTGGGTCGTCGGTCTGACGGCTGCCCGGACTCCGCGCCTGACCGTGACGGTGCCCGCTCTGTCCGTATCGGCCACACCACCAGACGTGGAAGTATCGCTCAAGTTTGGGGCCCAACGGGCCGATACAGAAGGTGATGCAGGTGAGTAGGCGAGAGGCGGCTCGCGCGCTCAGCGAGCTGCGCCGTGACCACCGCCGGACGCAGCGCCGGGTGCAGCGTCGCCGGGCCTGGTCGCGGCGTGTCCCGCGGCGCCGGCGGCCCCGGCAGGGCGTCTCGCCCCTCACGATCGACGCCGCGCTCGACGCCGCCAGCGGTACGAGCGACGTCTCCGCCGCCCACGACGGCACGAGCGATGCCGATGGCGGCACCGACGACGTCGCTGCTGCGGCCCGGGCGCGCCTGCTCGACGAGCGGACCTGGGTCAGCCTCGAGCGCATCGAGGCGGCCCGCGCCCGCATGGAGGCCGGCGAGGAGCCCTCGGGCGACGTCGTCGCCGAGATGATCGTCCGCCGGGCGATCTGCGACCGGCTGCGCTGAGCCGGCAGGCCGGTCGGCCAGGGCGCCGACACCCCGAGGTCATGGGTTCCACGACGCGGAGCCCGAGGTCAGAGGTTCCACATCCGGAACCCACAGCCTCGGACTCGGCTCGGTGGAACCCATTGCCTCGGGATGCACCACCGACGAGGGGCACGAGGGCCGCGGAGGCCGGCGATCGGGCCGGCCGCCACGACCCCGGTACACTCGGTCGACGCATGAGCATCCTCGACCGTTTTCTGCGTGTCGGCGAGGGCAAGAAGGTCAAGGCGCTCCAATCGCTGGTGCCCGACATCGGTGCCCTCGAACCCGAGCTGGAGGCGCTCTCCGACGACGCCCTCCGTGCCAAGACGCCGGAGTTCCGCCAGCGCCTCGAGCGCAGCGAGCCCCTCGACGACCTGCTGATCGAGGCGTTCGCCGTCGTGCGCGAGGCCGGCAAGCGGACGCTCGGCCAGCGCCACTTCGACGTGCAGCTCATGGGCGGTGCCGCCCTGCACTTCGGCTGGGTGGCCGAGATGAAGACCGGCGAGGGCAAGACGCTGGTGTCGACCCTGCCCGCCTACCTCAACGGGCTGACGGGCCGGGGCATGCATCTGGTCACCGTCAACGACTACCTGGCCACCCGCGACGCCCAGTGGATGGGGCGCCTGCACCGCTGGCTGGGTCTGAGCGTGGGCCTCATCGTCTCCGGGCAGCCCGATCCCGAGCACAAGCGGGCCCAGTACGCCTGCGACATCACCTACGGCATCAACAACGAGTTCGGTTTCGACTACCTGCGTGACAACATGGCGCCCTCGCGGGGCCGCCAGACCCAACGGGGCCACGTCTACGCCATCGTCGACGAGGTCGACTCCATCCTCATCGACGAGGCCCGCACGCCGCTCATCATCTCCGGGCGGGTCGCCGACGCCGCCCAGCTCTACTACAAGTTCGCCTCCATCACCCGCAGCCTGCGGCCCCAGGTCGACTACGAGGTCGACGAGGAGAAGCGCACGGTCGCCCCCACCGAAGAGGGCATCGCCAAGGTCGAGCGGGCCCTCGACATCGACAACCTCTACGACGGCGTCGCCCAGAACCTGGTCCACCAGCTCCAGGCGGCCCTCCGGGCCAAGGAGCTGTTCAAGCGCGACAAGGACTACGTCGTGGTCAGCGGCGAGGTGAAGATCGTCGACGAGTTCACCGGCCGCATCCTCGAGGGCCGTCGCTGGTCGGAGGGTCTCCACCAGGCCGTCGAGGCCAAGGAGGGCGTGCGCATCAAGGAGGAGAACCAGACGCTCGCGACCGTCACGCTGCAGAACTACTTTCGGATGTACGAGAAGCTCGCCGGCATGACCGGCACCGCACAGAGCGACGCCGCCGAGCTGGCCAACACCTACCAACTGCAGGTGGTGCCCATCCCCACCAACGAGCCGGTCATCCGAGCCGACGAGGGCGACCTCATCTACAAGACCGAGGACGCCAAGTTCGAGTCGGCCGCCGCCGACATCGCCGAGCGCTACGAGCGGGGCCAACCGGTCCTCGTCGGCACGATCTCGGTCGAGAAGTCCGAGAAGCTGTCGCGGCTGCTCGACAAGGGGGGTGTCGCCCACCAGGTGCTCAACGCCAAGCCCGATCGGGCGTTCCGCGAGGCCGAGATCGTGGCCCAGGCGGGCCGGCTGCACGCTGTGACCGTGGCTACGAACATGGCCGGCCGCGGCGTCGACATCATCCTCGGTGGTAACCCCGAGGCGCTGGCCAAGCGCGACCTGCGGGCCGAGGGCCTCGACCCCGAGGACGAGGAGAACCGTCCCAAACTTGACGAGCTGACCGCCCGCTACGAGGCCGAGACCAAGCCGGAGGGCGACAAGATCCGCGAGCTGGGAGGGCTCTACGTGCTCGGCACCGAGCGCCACGACTCCCGCCGCATCGACAACCAGCTCCGGGGCCGATCGGGCCGCCAGGGCGACCCGGGTGAGAGCCGGTTCTACCTCAGCCTCGAGGACGACCTCATGCGCCTATTCGCCACCGGCGCCGTCAACTGGGTGATGGGCAAGACGCTGCCGGACGACGTGCCGCTCGAAGCCAAGATGGTCACGAAGGCGATCGAGCGGGCGCAGACCACGGTGGAGCAGCGCAACGGCGAGATCCGCAAGAACGTCCTCAAGTACGACGAGGTCATGAACGAGCAGCGCAAGGTGATCTACGCGCTGCGTGACCAGGTGCTCGACAAGGACGACCTGCGTGACAAGCTGGTCGAGGAGGCGCTGCCCGACGCCATCAACGGCCTGGTGGAGACGCACTGCGTCAGCGAGTACGCCGAGGACTGGTACCTCGAGGGCCTGCAGGCCGAGGCGCGCACCTTCTGGCCGTCGACGCTGTCGATCGAGCAGTTCTCCCAGGCCACGTCCACCAACGAGCTGTACGAGATGCTCATGGACGAGGCGCTGGCGCACTACGAGCGTCGGGAGGCCGAGCTCACGCCCGACGTCATGCGTCAGGTCGAGCGCCAGGTCATGCTGCGGGTGATCGACCAGCGTTGGCGGGCCCACCTGCACGAGATGGACTACCTGCGCGAGGGCATAAACCTGCGGGCGATGGGGCAGAAGGACCCGCTCGTCGAGTGGCAGCGCGACGGCTTCGACATGTTCGGCCAGATGATGCACGGCATCTGGCAGGACTTCATCCGCTACGTGATGCACGTGCAGGTGCAGGTGAACCGGCCTCCGGCCGGGGCCCCCGCCGGGGCCGTGGCGGGCGGCGGCGCGGCGCCGGGCGATGGTGAGGGCGACGGTGGCGGAGGCGTGGGCGAGCTGCAGTACTCGGCGGCCGGACCGGCCACCACCGGCGGGGCGGCCGGCATCGCCGCCGCGGCCGGTGCCGAAGCGGCCCGGGCCGAGGCCGCGGGGAGCGTCGAGCCCTCGCCGGCGGCGGTGGCGGCCGGCGACGGCCGGGGCGCCGCGGGCCCCCAGGCTGCCGCGCAAGCCAATACGCCGGTCGTGAAGTCCGAGTGGGAGAAGACCCCCCGCAACGCCCCCTGCCCCTGCGGCTCGGGCAAGAAGTTCAAGCAGTGCCACGGCCGGTGAGTTTCGAGGGGGGAGGGAAACCCTCCCCCCTCGACCTCCCCCCACCTGGTGCGGCGGGAGGGGGATCCTCCCCATGAGAGACCTCACCGACGAGCTGAAGGCGCTACGCGCCCGCGTCGAGGAGGCGGCCGGCTACCTGCAGGTGGACGACCTGCGCGCCCGCCGTCCGCAGCTGGAGACCGAAGCGTCGCGCCCGGATCTGTGGGACGACGCCGATCGAGCCCGGCGGGTCACCACCGAGCTGGCGGCGGTG
>DASQUY010000427.1:0-11686 GCA_035641055.1 Acidimicrobiales bacterium
GGCCATCATGGCCATCATCATCCCGCCGATGAACACCCAGGCGGTCCAGGGTCGGCTGAGCGTCTGCACCTCGTGGGCCTGGGCGGCCTCCTGCACCTCGCCGCCGCCGTTGCGGAAGGTGCCGAGGATGCGGGCGATGGCGAAGCTGATCGCCGCGAACACGGAGGCGAAGCCCAGGAACATGAAGGCGGGCACGAGGTGTCCCTGCGCCGCGATCGTGTCCGGGTTGCCACCGCCGGCGATCTCGTCCGCTCGGATGACCCCGAAGATCCAGGCCACCACGAAGGACATCAGGGCCATCGCCAGCATCGGGAACCAGAGCACTCGTCCGATCCGCTGGGGCAGATCGAAGCCGAGCGACTTCGACGACGCCCAGACCTTGAAGTCCTTGGCCCCTCGCTCGAACGCGGTCTTCTGGACCGCTTCCTTGCTGTCGGGCGCAAATGCGCTACCCATGGTGATCGTCCTCCTGGCCTACAGGCCGGTCCGAACAATGCTCTTGATCCGGTCGAACTGGAACCCGAGCACCGTGCCGATGGTGTAAAGGGCAAGCACGATCCCGCTGAGCAGCAGTCCGAGCCCGATCTCCCGGGTGGGGCCGAGCCAGGCGAACCACGCCTGGATGCTGCTCTCCCCGGAAACGGTCGTGGCCACGATGTAGAGCACGAACTGCGCCATCGCGACCATCATCCCCATCGCCATCAGGCCGATGAACAGCTTGGCGCTGAGGGGCATCTTCAGGGTCTTGACCGTGACCCCGAGGGACTCCTGGACCTCACCGCCGCCCTCCCGCAGCGACGCCAGGATCGCGCCCAGCAGGAACGAGATGCCGCCGAGCAGGAACGCCTCGCCGAGGAACTGCAGCCCCTGGGTCCACGCCGCGAAGTCGACGGCGGTGCCAGGTCGGTCGGCGGCGTCGCCGGCCCAGAACAGCGACAAGACGAAGCCCCCGGCGACGGCCATGGCCCCCATGGCGAGCATCGGGAACCAGAGGACCCGGGCGGCCCGATCGATGACGCGGCGCTTGGGTGCGGTCTCGGTGGCTCTCGCCTTGCCGAACGGCGTCGTGATGTCGCCCCGCTCCACGGATGTGGCTGCCGGGGACTTGGGCTTCAGCCGGCCGAGCGACCACTTGACGCTGTCGACCCGCATCCACAGGCGCACCACGATGCCGATCAGGACCACCGCGATGCCGGTCTTGGCGATCGCCAACCCCAGGGTGGTGGTGCCGAACGCCCAGGCGTTGATCCTGGCGAAGGTGTCCGTGCCGACCCGTTGGGCGGCCACGAGGCCGGCGATGAACGCGACCCCGACCACCATCATGCCGACCACCGCGATCAGCGGTCCGACGGTCCGCTGCGTGGACGTCGCCCGGTAGTCGACGGTCGGCTCAGGCCGGCGGACCACTGGAACTGTCGCAGCCATGTCCTGCCTCCTCAGAGTGATGAGTACGACACCGCGACTAACCGGCCGGTGGCCTCCGTCACTCCCGGACTGTCAGGAGGCGAACAATCCGGGGCCTCGGCGGGTTTCCGGGGTGTGAGCGTCCCGCACCCGCACTTGCGTCAGTGGATCGCCTGCTGCCTCGGTCGCGGCCGGCTGGCGCCCCTCGGGGTGGAGGAGATCGAGCAGCTGGCCGGCGAGCTGGGCGAGCGGCGGATCGTCCGGGACACGATCGTGTTCCGCAAGGGCGACAGGCCGGCCAAGATCCACGTGGTGCGCGAGGGGGCGATCGAGCTGACGGCCGACGTGCGGGGCCGCCGGGTGTCCCTGCAGGTGCTCCACCCGGGGGACGTGTTCGGTGACATTCCCCTGCTGCTGCACCACAACGAGCACTTGGACGCCCGAGCCATCGAGGACAGCGTGGTGCTGTCGATCGGCGCCGAGGCCGTGGCCCGCCTGCTGGCGGAGCGTCCCCGCTTCGCCCAACGCTGGCTGGTCTCCCTCGCCGAACGCGCCGCCGACTGTCATCAGCGGCTGCTCGACCTGCTCGCCGGCCCTCTCGATGCCCGGATCGCCTCGTTGCTGCTCCACGAGGCGGTCGGCGAAGAGGTCACGCTCAGCCAGGGACGCATCGCCGATCTCATCGGATCCCGGCGGCCGCCCGTGAACCAGATCCTCAAGCGCTTCGAGAGCGATGGGCTGATCGCGCTCGGCTACCGGCGGGTGCGGTTGATCGACGCCCCCTCGCTGCGCGCCATCGCCGGCCAAACCCCGGCCGACGACCAAGCCATTGCCAGGTGAGAGGCCGAGCGGATCGGCCGTCAGCACGTGAGGAACGGTCCGGAATCTGCACCGTGACCAAGCCCAAACAGCGAGGCCTCCAGGCAACCACGCAGACGCAAGCCGCGATAAGTGTGATCTATCCGCTGATGCTCTAAGGAGGCGGTCCCATGACGATTCCCACCGAACCCATCGGCAGCATCCCCCGACCACAGGAGCTGATCGAGGCCGTCCGGGCTCACGAGGCCGGTTCGCTCGCCGAGGGCGAGCTCGACGCCGCCTACGAGCGGGCGGTGCGCGAGACGATCGAGGCGTTCCATGCGACCGGCTCGCCCGTCATCACCGACGGCGAGCAGAGCAAGCCGAGCTTTGCCACCTATCCGATCCATGGCCTGGCGGCGCTGGCGGCCGACGGCGTGGTGATCCCCTTCGAGGATGGGCACACGCGGCAGCTTCCCCGCCTGACCGCCGGTCCCTTTCGGTACGCGACCTTCGCGGACACCTACCTGGCGCAGGCGCACCGCTATGCCCGGGTGCCGGTGAAGCAGGCGGTCATCGCGCCCTCGGCGCTCAGCCTGCTGTATCCCGAAGGCGGCATCGACGGCTACCCGCGCGACACGTTTCTCGACGACCTGGTCGACCAGGCGGAGGCCGACGTGCGCCGCAGCCTGGCCGGGGGCGCTCACGTGGTGCAGATCGACTTCACCGAGGGTCGGCTGGCGGTGAAGCTCGACCCGAGCCACGCGCTGCTGGACGGCTTCATCGCCCTGATCCGTCGGGTGCTGATGCGCTTCCCGGCGGAGGACCGGAGGCGGATCGGCATCCACACGTGCCCCGGTGCCGACCAGGATGCGGCCCACAGCTTGGACGTCGACTACGCCGAGCTGCTCCCCAGCCTGCTCGGGCTCGAGGTGGGCAACGTGTACGTCCAGCTCGCCAGCGAGAGCGACCGTCGCCGCGTGCTCGGCCTCATCCGTGAGCACATGCGCCCCGACCAGCGGATCTTCGTCGGCGTGGTCGACCCGATCGATCCCCGGGTGGAGACGGCCGACGAGGTCCGCGACCGGGTGCTGGAGGCCGCCGAGATCATCCCGATCGACCGCCTGGGCACGTGTGACGACTGCGGGTTCGCCCCGTTCGGCGACGACACGTCCACGCCCCGCGAGACGGCGTTCGCCAAGATCCGGGCGCGGGTGGAAGGCACCGACCTCGCCGCCGACGAGCTCGGCGCCTGATCCCGCCCCGGCGGGCGGTGGGCTGTCCCGGCGCTACTCGTCGGCCGGGCAGCGGCGGGCCACGTCGTCGTCGGCCCAACGCCAGCCCATGGCGATCTGGGCCCTGGCGGGCGGTGCGTCGGGCCGCCCGGCGGCGACGGTCCGCTCCACGGTCGCCTCCTCTCCCGGGGACAGCTCGGTCCCCTCGAAGCCGTGCGTCGACGTGCTGCCGTCCTCGTAGCTGATCGTGACCTCGACCTCGCCCACCGACACGGGGTGGTCGGTGCCGTTGGTGAGCCGGTAGGCGACCCGCACGTCCCACGCCGGCTCGCCGTCCGGGCGTTCGGTGGCATCGAGGTCGGCGATGGCGACGTCCGGGCGCCCGGCGGGGCACGGCCGCGCCACCGTGGGCGTCGGCGCCGGCGGCAGCGTGGCCTGACCGACGCCGACCTCGGCGGCCTGCTCGGCGAGCGATTGGTCGGACTCGTCGCACGGGGCGACGGGGGCGAACCCCCCGGCGGCGCGCAGCTCGGCCAGCCGGGACGCCGGGATGGCCACCGCGTCGCCCTCGGCGGTCGTGGCCGCGTAGACGAGCCCGACCAGCTCCCCGGCGTGGTTGCCGACCGGCCCGCCCGAGTTGCCGGGCCGGGCCGGGGCGTCGACAAGCGCCACGTCACCGATCTCGTCGTCGGAGAAGGCACCGACATCCCGCACCTCGCCGGTGACGATCGTGAGGCGCCGACCGCCGGGATAGCCGGCGATGGCGACCTCGTCGCCCGGTGCGAGGTCCGAGTCGGCGATGGGGATCGCCGGCGGCAGCGCCCCCGTCACCCGCACCAGCGCCAGGTCGGAACGGCTGGCCGCCGCGGCCACGTCGACCTCCAGCGTGCGACCGTCCCAGGTGTTGATCTCCAGGCGGCTCGTCCCGTCGACGACGTGGCGGTTGGTGGCGATCAGCCCGTCGTCCACGACGACGCCGGACCCGGTGGCGAACGAGCCGCATCCCAGGTTGCGGACCCGGACCGTGGCGTGGCGGAGCGACCGGTCGGCGGGGGGCTCACGGATCTCGTCCACCGGCACGGCCGTGAGCGGATCGGGGTCGGGGGCGGCGGCGACGCATCCGGAGACACCGATCGCCAGTGCTAGCGCCAGAACCGCGCCCGGCGGGGCGCGCCGCGGGGCTCTCACCCGAGGGATTCCTGCAGCAGGTCGTTGCCGGCCAACGCCCGCCCGCACACTTCGTCGACCTCCTGGGCGAAGGCCCTGGCGGCCCCGGGGTCGTGCGCCTCGAGGTCGCCGACGATCCGGACGAGCTCGCTGGTCCCCTGGACGCACGAGGCGAGGTCCGAGGCGACGGCGCCGGCCAGGTTGGCCAGCTCTTGGGCCTCCTCGGCACCCAGCTCGGCGAGGGAGCGCTGGTCCTGCGCCGCCGCCACCTCAGCGGTCAGCTCGTCGACCCGGCTCTCCAGCTCCCGTATGTCGTCGTCCGCCGCCTGCAGCTCGCCCTCCAGGGCGGCGATGCGCTCCGCGCGGTCGCCGGCCCGGTCCTCCCAGTCGGATCCCCGGTCGTACGACACCCACGCCAGCCCCACGAGCGCGGCAGCGCCGAGAACGCCGCCAACGGTGAGCACGGCGCGGCCACCACGAAGCAGCCTCATCGCCTCATCGTAGGCAGGGCGTTCCGGACGGCCCGGAGCGAGTGTGTCGCCGGGCGCGGGTCGGAATGCCAGCCCCGACGCGGGGGGTTTCCACGGGACTGGTCCGGTCGGAGGGAGGGGGGAGTCGTGGCGAAGAAGAACCGCCGGCAGCGTCAAGCGGCGCGTGCGGGTGCCGCGGGCACGGCGTCTCCGTCATCCCCGGAGGAGGGCCGTCCCCGCCAGCCCACGCAGGCCGAGCGGTTCGAAGCCCGGCGCCAGGTCCGGAGCCGACGCGAGCTGCGGACCCGCATCCTCATCGGGAGCGTCGTCGTCCTCGCCGTCGGCGGCCTGGTCTTCAACTGGGCCAACAGCCGGCGCCAGAGCCAGCGGCTGATCTCGTCGCTGGAGGCGGGCTCCTGCGACTTCGACCGGGACACCGACGCCGGGCGAGACCACGTCGTGGGCCCGGCATACCGCGTGGATCCGCCCGCTGGCGGCGACCATCTTGTCAACCCGGCCCCGGCCGGAGTGTACGAGGCGAGCACCGTGCCGCCGGACGGCAACCTGGTGCATTCGCTCGAGCACGGCTTCGTGATCCTGTGGCACCTCCCCGACCTGCCCTCCGGCGAGCTCGATCAGGTCCTCGACGTCGCGGCGCAGTACGAGCGGGACGTGCTCGTCGTGCCCCGCGCCTCGCTGTCCACGCCCGTCGCGGCTTCCGCCTGGCACAAGCGGCTGCTGTGCTCGAGCGTCGAGCCGGAGGTGCTGTCGAGCTTCGTCGACGAGTTCCGCAACGACGGCCCCGAGGACGTGCCCCACTGAGCATTCTGGTTGTAGCTGTCCGGTATATGACCGCACAGCTACAACCAGTTCGCTAGGGGCGGGCCGGATCGGCGAAGCGGCCGTACGCGCCGCGGGAGAGAATCCTCAGCCCGAAGGAGTTGAGCAGCACCGTGGTGACCGAGGCGGCCATGGCGGCCATCGCCCACACGGGATGCACCAGGCCGGTCGCAGCGGCGGGGACGCCGATGCCGTTGAACAGGAAGGCGATGGCCAGGTTCTGCTTGGTGCGCCGGTAGGTGCCCCGGCCGACCTCCCAGGCGTCGACGACGGCGGAGAGGTGGTCGCCGACCAGGATGACGTCGGAGCTCTCCATGGCGATGTCGGTCCCGGCGCCGATGGCGATACCGATGTCGGCCTGCATGAGGGCCGGGGCGTCGTTGATGCCGTCGCCGACCATCGCCACGCGGTGCCCGGCCGCCTGCAGCTCCCGCACCCGGGCCGACTTGTCCTCGGGCAGGACCTGGGCCCGGATCTCGTCGATCCCCACCTGGTCGGCCACGGCCCGGGCGGTGCGCTCGTTGTCGCCCGTCAGCATGACCGGCTCGATGCCCCGCCGTCGCAGATCGCCGACCGTGCGGGCCGCGTCCGGCTTGACCGGGTCGGCGATCGCCACCATCCCCGCGAGCGCCCCGTCCGCGATGACGACGACGACGGTGCCGACCCGAGCCTCGAGCCCGTGGACCTGGTCGGCCGGCGGTCCCAGATCCACGCTGAGCTCGGGGGCCAGCGCTGGCCGGCCGACCGCGACCTCGCGGCCCTCGACGCGGCCGCGCACCCCCCGCCCGGTCAGCGTCTCGAAGCCGTCGACCCCGGGGGGATCGATGCCCTCCTGGAGGGCCCGGTCCACGATGGCCCGGCCGAGCGGGTGCTCGGAGGGTGCCTCGACGGCAGCGGCCAGCCGCAGCAGCTCGGTCCGGTCCGCGCCCGCCGCGGGGATCAGGCTGACGACGCACGGCGCGCCCTGGGTGAGAGTGCCGGTCTTGTCGAGGACGACCTGGTCGATACGCCCGAAGCCCTGGAACGCCTCGGCCGAGCGCATGAGGATGCCCTGGTGGGCGGCGATGCCACCACCCCGGATCATGGCCAGCGGCGTGGCCATCCCGAGGGCGCACGGATACCCCATGACTCCGACCGCCAGGGCGGCGAAGACCGCCCGGGAGAGGTCAGCGCCGCCCCAGCCAGCGGCGACCAGGCCCCAGAACACGAAGGCAGCGACGGCGACGGTCAGGACGACGGGGACGTAGACCGCGAGGATCCGATCGACGAGGACCAGCAGGTTGGGCTTGAGGGCGCGGGCCTCCTCGACGTGGCGGATCACCTGGGCCAGGAAGCTGTCCTCGCCGACGCGGGTCACCCGGACCAGCAGGGTGCCAGATTGGTTGAGGCTGCCGCCGATGACGTCGTCGCCCGGCACCTTCTCGGCGGGGACCGGCTCGCCGGTGACCAGGGACTGGTCGACGCCGGAGGCGCCGTCCGCCACCTCGCCGTCCACCGGGATGGCCTCGCCCGGGCGGACGCGGACGAGCTCGTCCACCGCCACCTGCTCGATGGGCACCTCCTGCTCGCGCCCGTCACGCACGACCCGGGCGGTGGCGGGCTGGAGGTCCATGAGCTTGCGCACGGCCTGCGAGGTCCGGGTGCGGACCTTGAGCGACACGAACCCGGACAGCATGTGGTAGGTGGCTATGAGGGTGGCCGCGCCCAGGAAGTCGGCCGCAGGGAAGTCGTCACGGACGAAGCCGACGAGGCCACCGGCCAGCCCGCCGAGGGCGCCGAACTCCATGAGGACGTGCTGGTTGAGGATGCCCCGGCGCGCCGAGGCGACCGCCATCCGCAGGATCGGCCGACCGATGACGAACACGACCGTGAGCGTCAGGCCCAGCATGACCCAGCGCATGCCCGTGAAGTGCCGGTCGGTCCACATCAGCGTCATGAGCGCCAGGAAGACGAGGGCCGCCGACGCCGCCGCTGCCAGGCGCATGCGCTCGGTCCGGAGCTCGGCCTCCTGCTCCTCGAAGGTGCGCACCCTGCGGGGGTCGCGCACCGTGTAGCCGATGTCGCGCAGGGTGTCGCGCAGCTCGGTGGGCGTGACCCGCTCGGGGTCGTAGCGGATGAGCGTCTCCTCGTGGGCGATCGACACGTTCACCTGGTCGACGCCGTCCATGCGGCCCATGGCCCGTTCGATCGTTTGGCCGCAGAACGAGCAGTGCATCCCCCCGATCTTCACCTGGAGCGTGTCGAGGGCCGCCGGGGCGGGGGGACTGGCGGTCATCGGCCAGGGTGCGCGACGGGTGCGAAACCGATCCGCTCCAGGCGCTCGGCCAGGTGGGCGGGGTCCAGGCGCCGCTCGTCGAAGCTGACCCGGACCGTCTGGGCGCGGTGGTCGGCCGTGACGTCGCGGACGCCGTCGAGACGCCGGAGTCCGGTCTCGATGGAGGACTCGCAGCCCTCGCAGTGCATGCCGGAGACCGTGAACGTTCGGGTGGTCATGGTGCGAGTGTAAACATTCCACCTGGCTGTAAGGTCAACATGAACGCGACGACAACCGAGGGACGCTAAGGTCGTCCGGGTTTCCCCGGCGACGCCCGGCTGGGACGGGGAGCAGCGAAGGAGGTGCCTGATGGCGGCGGAGATGCCCGCCCGAGTCGCGGCGGTCGACGGCGCGGTGGTGGTCGACTTCCCTTGGACGGCGGCCGCCAGCGCCGTGGCTGCGCTCAACGCGGCGTCGTCGACACTGGGATCGCAGCTCGATGCCCGCGCCGGCATGCTCGGCACGCTGGAAGATTGGGAGGGGACCTACCGCCGCGAGTTCAACGGGACGCACGGGCGGCTCACGTCGACGGCGAGCGGCCTCAAGGAGAGCCTGGCCACGCTGGCGTCGTCGATCGTCACGGGCGCCGAGAACGCCAACCAGCAGCAGCGCGTCAACAACACCCTCGCCGAGGAGCGCGAGGCGGAGCCCGCCGCATCATGAACAGGAGCGCAGCCAACCCGTTCAAGCTCAGCCGCTACTCGACCGACGGCCTCGAGCTCGTCCAGACGCTCGAGGGAAAGTCCCGCGAGGTGTCCGAGGCGATCGGCACCCTGAGCGCCTCGAGCAGCCCCTACGTCCCCCGGCTGGGCGACGCGCCGGCGACGCTCGAGGACCTCGTCGGTGACTGGTTCCACCTCGACGAGTTCGTCGGCGACGTCGCCAACGGCTTCTTCGGCGCCAACCAGTACCTCCAGGAGACGCCGTTGTCGCCCGAGCAGATGGACGGCATGGTGCTGACCATCGACGACGACACCCTCGCCCGGCAGGGGCAGGTGGGTTACGCCGACCGCGACGAGGCGATCGCCGCCGCCAACGCCATGGCCGACGAGCTCGAGCGGCTGCGCGAGGAGGGCGCCAGCGACGAGGACATCCAGGACTTCGTCGCCATGGCCGGCCGCGGCCAGTACGACCCCGCCTTCGCCGTCACGTTCAGCGAGCGGGTGGGGGTCGAGGGCTACGCCGACGCCACGGCCATGATCCGAGCGGCGTACGAGCAGAGCGGCAACGTGCCCCCCGAGGGGATCGCTGCCGTCCAGGTGCTGTCCACGACGTTGACCACGGCGCTCGACACCCGGCCCGGCATCGACGACGTCGACCGCCACGACCTGTCCAACCGCGACCTACCCGACGACATGCGGCTCGGCGACGGCTTCGTCGAGGACCTCACCGGGGACTACGTCCCGGGCAGTGGCACGGACTATCCCGCCCCGACCGAGTTCGACGTCTCGGTGCTGCTGCGGTTCGCCGACCCACCCACCGAGGTGGCCGTCGAGATCGCCAACGCCCGCATGACACCGAGGCTGGCGAACGAGGGATACCAGTGGGACGTCTCGATGGGGGCCCCGAACCCTTGGGGCGAGTACGGCGGGCTGGTCCCCAACTACGCCACCATGCTCAGCCGCAACGACGACGCTTCCGCCCAGTGGCTCGCGAGCGGCCGGAACATCGAGCTGGTCCTGGCCCGCCAGGGCGGCTACGACACGACGGACGGCGGCCAAGCCGTGGCCGACCTGGTCGAGACCGGCCTGACCCATTGGGACGAGGACCAGCGCCGGCCGATCATGGAGCGGGCGATCGATGCCGTCGGCGGCGACCAGGACGAGATCCGCAACCCGTGGATGTACGACGCCCTGGCGGCCGGCGTCGAGTCCAACATTGACCTCATCGCTGACCGAGCCACCGAGGTCACGCTGGGCACGCTCGGCGACACCGAGGGCAGCGGGGCCACGCCGATCCACAACACCCACGACTTCCTGCGAGAGCTGATGGGCGAGGACCGGGCCGCGGCCCGGGTGTACTCGGCGACGCTCGACTACATGGCCGACATGCTCGGGGGTGTGGGTCCCGGTGACGAGTACGGCAACGCCACCACGCGCATCGGCGCGGTCACGTCCCTCGTCACCGAGGCCGACGCCAACGCCGAGGTGGGCAGCGCGGAGGAGCGGGCCGCCCGCCGCCAGGCCTTCCTCGACGGCACCAACCGGGTGGCCGACTCCGTCATCGGCCTCCTCCCGGGTGGCGGCACGGTCAGCTCGCTCACCGGCGACGGGCTCGGCTGGGGCGCCGACTTCTTCCTCGCGCAGTTCGAGGACACCGACTCGGTCAACAGCGCCTACGAGGACGTCGGCGAGTTCCGCAAGGCGACGCAGGATGCGATCACCGCGGCGCTCGCCAACCACGAGTACGCGGTGTCGGACATGACGTCGGGCGACGTGCTCGGCGAGATCGGTGTCGAGCCGGGTGGGGAGAGCGACTTCTTCGCCGGTGACCCGGACGACGACAAGCGCCCGATCATCCCCATCGAGGAGATGAGCGACGAGCAGCTCACCGCCTACCGGCAGTGGCTGAGCAGCGGACAGGTCAACGACGCCATCACCAACGAACGCACACAGGTCGGCCAAGCGTCGGACAACATCCAAGAGCTGGTCGAAGGGCGCACGTGACCTCGGGGCTGCGGCTGGCCGCCGCCCTGACCGTTGCCGCGGTGTTGGTCGCCGGCGGGTGCGGCGACGACGGGTCGGACAGCGACGAGGCGCTGTCCGGCGCCACCCTGGTCGGCGGTGGAGGCGATGTCGCTCCGGCCGACCTGGTCGACGGTGCTGACGCCGGGCTCACCGACCTCGACCTGAGCCAAGCGAGTCACGTGCTCGCGGACGGCGACGGCGGCCTGTGGATCTTGGTCGCGGGGGACCCTCAAGGTGCGGCGCTGCTCCGCGTGCGTGACCGCGAGATCACCGACGCCCGGTCGCTCGACACCGAGGGCGGCGCCGAGCCGTTCGGCGGCTTCCCGACGGAGCGGGCGGCCGCCACGCCCGACGGCCGCGTCGTGCTGGCCCGGTTCGCTGGCGACGACCTGTGGGTGGTCGGGATCGACGGCGCCGAGGATCGCCACATCGACGCCACCTTCAGCCTGGGAGACGTGGCGGTGGCCGACGACGGCACGATCCTCGTCGCCGACCAGCAGGCGGCCGAGGTCGTGGGCTACACCTCCGACGACACGGCGATCGACGTCGTGGGCACCGCTCCCAACGCAACAATCCGTCTCGACGAGCCGCTCGACATCCCCGTCTCGCTGGCCGCCCCCGCTGACGACACGGTGGCGGTGGTGACCGATTCCACGGGGGTCCGCACCCTGCGGCTCTTCGGGCCGGGCTTCGACGGCGAGGGGCTGCTGGTCGGCGAGGAGGACGATGCGCTCGGCTCGGTGACGGCCACCGAGGATGGCCGCATCTTGG
>DASQUY010000428.1:0-4233 GCA_035641055.1 Acidimicrobiales bacterium
CGCCGATGAGCCCGGCCTCGGCCTCGTCGATCGCCACGTCGGGCTGCAGCTCGTGGACGATGTGCCAGATCAGGCGGTCGAGCACGAGGAACTTGGCGATCCACACCACGCCGAAGCCGGCGAGCTGGGCGATCGCCACCGGCGTCACCGACGACGGCGGCCGGGACGCCGCCGGCCCGGGCGCGGCGGCGGATCTCGCCGAGCGCCGCCGGGTCGACCGCCAGCACGAATCGGCCGGGCGACTCGCCGAAGAGCCAGCGATGGTCGGCGCCCTCGGGCGGGCGGATCATCACGCCGACCTGGCTGCGTACCGCCATCTCGGCGACCGCGGGAGCCAGCCCGTCGGCGGTGTCGTGGACGCCGAGGGCGAGGCCGGCGTTGACGATGTCCCGGACCAACTCACACACCCGGCGATGGGCCGCCAGGTCGACGGACGGCGGCGCCCCGGCCCGGTGGCCCCGGCGCCACGCCCACTGCGATCCCGACAACGTGTCGGGGTCGGTGCCGAGCACCACGAGGCGGGTGCCCGCCACGAGCCCCACGCCCGGCGGGGGGGTGGTCAGCTCGTCGACCATCCCGACCACGGCGACGATCGGCGTCGGGTCGATGTCCCGCCCCCGGCTCTCGTTGTAGAGGCTGACGTTGCCACCGACGACGGGCAGCGACAGCGCCCGGCACGCCTCGCCCATGCCGTCGATCGCCTCGGACAGCTGCCACATCGTCTCGGGATGCTCGGGGTTGCCGAAGTTGAGGCAGTTGACCAGCGCCAGGGGCCGAGCGCCGACACACGCCAGGTTGGCCACGGCCTCGGCCACGACCAGCGCCGTCCCCTGGCGGGGGTCGAGCGCGCACCAGCGGTGGTTGCCGTCGCAGGTGACCGCCAAGCCGCGCCCCGTGTCCGCACCGGTCGCCGGATGCTTCAGACGCAGGACGGTGGCGTCGCCACCCGGGCCCTCCACCGTGTTGAGGAACAGCTGGTGGTCGTACTGCGACCACACCCAGGACGTGTCGTAGAGCAGCTCGAGGAGGTCGGCCCCGGCGTCGGCCGGCGGAGCCAGCGCGTCCTCGGCGCGGTCGGCCAGCCGGGCGGCGCGGTCCGGCGGCTCGGCCCGCGGGCGGTCGAGCAGCGGCGCGTCCTCGTGGAGCGAGGCGGCCGGCACGTCGGCCAGCACGTCGCCGTCCGGGCGGTCGAGCACCCGCAGCCTCCCGTCGGCGGTGACGGTCCCCACCACCGCCGCCGTGATCTCCCAGCGGGCGCAGATGGCCAAGACGTCGTCGAGGTGCTGAGGCTCGACGATGGCCAGCATCCGCTCCTGGCTCTCGCTGGTCATCACCTCGAACGGCACCATGGCCCGCTCCCGCTGCGGCACCTCCGACAGGTAGACGTCCATCCCGACCCCGCCGCGGCTGGCCGTCTCGCTCGTGGCGCACGTGAGCCCGGCACCGCCGAGGTCCTGGATGCCGACGACGAGGTCGGCGTCGAGCATGCTGAGGCACGCCTCGATCAGCCGCTTCTCCTCGAACGGATCGCCGACCTGCACGCTCGGCCGCTTGGCACCGTCGGCGTCGTCGTCGCCGAACCCGGCCGACGCCAACACCGACACGCCCCCGATGCCGTCACGTCCGGTCGTCGAACCGAAGAGGACCGCGAGGTTCCCGACGCCGGACGCCCGTCCCAACACGAGCCGCTTTGTGGGCAGGGTGCCGAGGCAGAACACGTTGACCAGCGGGTTGTCTTGATAGGTCTCGTCGAAGGTGACCTCGCCCCCCACAGTGGGGACGCCGACCGAGTTGCCATAGCCACTGATGCCGGACACGACTCCCTCGGCAATCCACCGGCTGCGCGGGTCCGACAGAGGCCCGAAGCGCAAGGGATCCATGAGCGCGACGGGGCGGGCGCCCATCGTGAACACGTCACGCAGGATCCCACCGATGCCCGTGGCGGCGCCTTGATAGGGCTCGATCGCCGAGGGGTGGTTGTGGCTTTCGATGCGAAATGCGGCCGCCACACCGTCGCCCACGTCGACCACGCCCGCGTTCTCCCCCGGCCCGACCAACACCGCCGTGCCCTCGGTGGGCAGACGGCGCAGGTGCAGACGGCTCGACTTGTAGGAACAGTGCTCCGACCACATGACGGCGTACATCGCCAGCTCGAGGTGGTTGGGGGCACGCCCCAGGATGCGTTCGATGGAGGCGGCCTCGTCGTCGGTGAGGCCGAGCGCCCGGTGGATCGGAGCGACGTCGGTCACAACCCGACTGTAGGCGACTGACGGCCGAGTTGAATTGCATCGCGGCAGCGGATGGGTACCATCAATGGAGAAGTCCCTCGACAGAAATATGGTGTTGACCTATGCCTGCTACCACACGTAAGCGAACCCCGATGAGCAAGGAGCACAAGGCGGCTTTGGCCGAGGGCCGAGATCAGGGTCGGGCCGTCCGCCGCTACCTCGAAGCGCTGGAGGCACACAAGCCCAGGCGGGGCCGCAAACGCACTCCCGATTCGATAAAGAAGCGGCTCTCAACGGTCGAGGCGGAGTACGCGTCGGCCGACGCCCTGAAGCGTCTTCACCTCGCACAGGAACGGCTCGATCTCCGGTCCGCCTTGGCCGCCACCGAGTCCAAAGTCGACCTCGACAAACTCGAAAAGGAGTTCGTCAAGTCGGCAGCGCCGTACAGCCAGCGCAAGGGCATCACGTACTCGGCCTGGCGCGAGCTCGGTGTCCCGGTTCCGGTGCTCGAGAAGGCCGGGATCACCCGCAGCAGCTGAGCGACGCTCATCCCCTACGCAGCCACCGCGCCCGCGCTGACCAGCAGCGACCGCAGGAGCGACACGCCGTCGGTCGACCCCAGCAGTGGGTGCGAGGCGCGTTCGGGGTGGGGCATGAGGCCCACCACGTTGCGCCCGACCGAGCAGATGCCGGCGATGTCGTCGACCGACCCGTTGGGGTTGTCCCCGTAGCGGAAGACGACCCGGTCGTCGGCGCGCAGCTCGGCCAACGTCTGGGCACCGCAGGTGTAGTTGCCCTCGAAGTGGTTGATCGGGATCTGCAGCTCCGTACCGGGGCGGACACCGTAGGTCAGCACCGTCTTGTCAGTCTCGACCCGGAGGCGCACCGGTCGGCACAGGAACTTCAGCCCGCGGTTCTTTTGCAGCGCGCCGGGTAAGAGCCCGGCCTCGCACAGCACCTGGAAGCCGTTGCAGATGCCCACCACCGGACCGCCGACCGTTGCCAACTCGGCCACGGCGCGCATGATCGGCGAGAAGCGGGCGATGGCGCCGGGCCGGAGGTAGTCGCCGTGGGCGAAGCCGCCGGGCAGCACCACGGCGTCGACGCCGCCGAGCGAAGCGTCGCCGTGCCAGAGCAGCTCGGCTTCGCCCCCCAATCCCTCGATGGCCTCGACGACGTCGAGCTCGCAGTTCGACCCCGGGAAGACGACGACCCCGACGCGCGTGGCCATCAGGCGCCGCCGCCCGGCTCGATGGAGATGGCGGCGTTCTCGAGGACCGGGTTGGTGAGGAAGCGCGTGCACATGTCCTCGACCTCGGCGCGGGCGGCGTTCTCGTCGTTCGACTCGACGATGAAGCGGAAGGCCTTGCCCACGCGCACGCCCGACACGCCGTCGAACCCCAGGGCGGGCAGCGACCGCTCGATGGTTGCTCCCTCGGGATCGGCGATGCCCTCGTGCAGCCGGGTCTCGACCAGCACCAAGAAGCGCGCCATGCCGCCAGCGTAGATGCCGCCATGCCGCTCGGACGGCATCCCGCAGCCCCGCTGGGCCCGGGCCAACGCGGGCCCGAGTCCCGAGGCAATGACTCACGTTCACCAACACTCGAGGCAAGGACGAACGGAATGCGTTCGCTATTGCCTCGGGTGTGCTCGAACGTTTGCTATTGCCTCACCAAGTGTCCGCGTGGTCGTCCCGCAGCGACGAAGGCCGGGCCGGTGAGGACCGGGGCGGCGCCGTCGACGTCCAGGGCGGCGGCGGTCTCGACGTCGTCGCGCCAGCCCCAGGCCGCGAGCTCCCGTCCCGACGCCGAGGCGAACAGCCACTCCTGCAGATCGTCCCGTGCGTCGTCGAAGGCGGCCATGGCGGCCCGCGCCTCCGGCGAAATCCGCTCGAGCGGCACGCCGGCCCGCGCGAGGTACCGGTGCACGGTCTCCACGCGACGCTGGCTGAGCCGCACGTTGTAGTCGGCCGAGCCCACCGAGTCCGCGTACCCTTCCAGCTCCG
>DASQUY010000429.1:0-16422 GCA_035641055.1 Acidimicrobiales bacterium
GCACGGCCGTGGCGCTGCGGCCGGCCTCGTCGAGCAGCCGGTCGAAGGACTTCTCCAGCCACGACAGCACGGTCTCGGGGCCCTCGGCGATGGCGATGTCGCGGCGCGTCTGCGCGAGCACGGTGCCCCCGAGGTCGGTCACCGCCACCCGCGAGTGGGTGGCACCGAGATCACCCGCCAGGACCACACCGGCCTCATGGTTGAACGCCAGCATGGTCGGCGGCCGGCCGCCGGTGGACTGGCTGTCCCCCCGGGCCACCACGAGCTGGTTGGCGACGAGGGCGTCCACGCGCTGGGCGATCGTGGAGCGGGCGAGCCCGGTCAGCGCCGCCAGGTCGGCCCGCGTGGTGGCCTGCCCGCTGCGGATGAGCTGGAGGATCGCCCCGGCGCCCGCCCCGGCGCCGACGGGGGGCGGGGTGCGGGCGGGGAGGGCGGACACGGCGGTCAGTGAATCAGGGGGACTTCGACGTGTCAACGAGCCTCAAGTCGGCGAACTACGGCTACATATCGGCCAACTTTTGATTGACAGACGACAGAACCCTGTGGCAAACATCACACCATGGGGGAGAAGGCCGAGGTGTTCGTCGGCGGTCGGGACGCCGGCACGAGCAGCCCGGACGGGGCGGACCTCCGGGTCGCGGTGGCCGGCACCGGCTTCATCGGCGCCGTGCACGCCGGCGCCGCCCGGCGAGCCGGCGCCCGGCTGGTGGGCGTCGCCGCGTCGTCTCCGACGAGCGCCGGAGAGGCGGCCCTGGCGCTGGGGGCCGACCGGGGCTTCCCCGACGCCGAGCGGCTGGTCACCGCCCCCGACGTCGACGTGGTGCATGTCTGCACCCCCAACCACCTGCACGCACCGCTCGTACGGGCGGCGCTCGGGGCGGGCAAGCACGTGATCTGCGAGAAGCCGCTAGCCGTCGATGCCGCCGACGCCGCGGACCTGGTGGCGGCGGCCGAGGCCGCCCAGGTCGTGGCCACCGTCCCGTTCGTCTACCGCTTCTACCCGGTCGTGCGCGAGGCCCGGTCCCGGGTCGCCGCCGGCACCATCGGTGCGCTGCGGCTGGTGCACGGGAGCTACCTGCAGGACTGGCTCGCCACCGATGCCGACGACAACTGGCGGGTGGACCCCGAGCAGGGCGGGGCGTCACGGGCGTTCGCCGACATCGGATCGCACTGGTGCGACCTCGTCGAGTTCGTCACCGGGGATCGGCTGGTCGCCGTGTGCGCCGAGACCGTCACGGCCGTGCCGGAGCGGGTGAGCGCCGCGGGAGCCCATGCCTTCGAGTCGGCGACCGCTCGGGCCGACGGCACCGGCACCCGCCGGCCGGTGACGACCGAGGACATCGCCGTCGTGCTGTTCCGCACGCAGCGCGGGGTGGTGGGTTCCGTGGTGGTCAGCCAGGTGTCGCCGGGGCGCAAGAACCAGCTGCACCTCGAGGTCGCCGGGGCCGAGGCCACGCTGAGCTTCGACCAGGAGCAGCCCGAGTCGCTGTGGGTCGGCGGGCGGGCGCGGTCGGAGTTGGTGGTGCGCGACCCCGGCCACCTGTCGCCGGGGGCGGCGCGCTACGCGGTGCTCCCGCCCGGCCACCCCCAGGGCTACCAGGACTGCTTCGACGCCTTCGTCGCCGACACCTACCGGGCGGTCCGCTCGGCCGGCGACCCCGGCGCGACGGTCGACGGGCTGCCGACGTTCGCCGACGGGGCCCGGGCGGCCGCCATCACCGACGCCGTGCTCCGGTCGGCGAGCCGCCACGGCTGGGAGGACATCAGGGAGGACACCAGGGAGGACGTGCCGTGAAGCTCGGGTTCATCACCGCCTGCCTGCCCCGGCGCACGCTGCCCCAGCTCTGCGAGTGGGCGGCGGCCGAGGGCTACGAAGCGCTCGAGGTCGCCGCCTGGCCCGACCTCGGCGACCGCCCGTTCACGGCCACGCATCTGGCGGTGGAACGCTTCGGTGACGCCGAGGCGGACGCCACCCGCGAGCTGTTCGCCAAGCACGGCCTCGAGTGCTCGTCGCTGGCCTACTACGACAACAATCTCCACCCCGACCCCGGTGAGCGGGCGGCGGTCAACGAGCACGTCCTCCGGTGCATCGAGGCCGCGGCCCGACTCGGCTGCCCGACGGTGGGGACCTTCGTGGGGCGTGACCCCACCAAGTCGGTGGCCGACAACCTGCGGGAGGCCGAGGGCGTGTTCCGGCCGCTCGTGGACCGGGCCGGCGAGCGGGGTGTGACGCTCCTCGTCGAGAACTGCGTCATGGAGGGCTGGCACCCGGACGGCTACCCGGGCAACCTCGCCTACTCGCCCGAGCTGTGGGAGTGGATGTTCGACCTCGGTCTCTACCTCAACTACGACCCGTCCCACCTGGTGTGGATGGGCATCGATCCCGTCGAGGCCCTGCGGCCGTACGTCGACCGCATCCCGCACGCTCAGGCCAAGGACATCCAGGTCGACGCCGCGGCCCGCAACCGTTACGGCTGGCCCGGCCGGGCCGTGCAGCGCGACGACCCGTGGGACGTCGGCTGGTGGCGCTACCGGGTCCCCGGGCTCGGCCAGGTCGACTGGGGACGGCTCGTCGACGTGCTCTACGAGGGCGGCTTCGACGGCGTCCTGTCCGTGGAGCACGAGGATCCGGTGTGGGGCGGCACCGAGGACAAGGTGGAGATCGGCCTGCGGATCGCGCAGCGCACGCTGCGCCCCCTGCTGGTGGCGTGATGGCGGCGTGACGGTGGTGCGATGACGACCCCGATCCTCGAGGTCCGTGGCCTGGTGAAGGAGTACCCGGGCGTGCGCGCCCTGGCCGGGGTCGACTTCGACGTCCGGGCGGGGGAGGTGCACTGCCTCGTCGGCCCCAACGGCGCCGGTAAGTCGACGCTGATCAAGTGCGTCTCGGGGGCGGTCGAGCCCACGGCCGGGGAGATCCTGATCGACGGCGAGCCCGCGGCCACGGGCGATCCGTCGACGGCCCTCGGAAACGGCATCGCCACGATCTACCAGGAGCGCGACCTCGTCGAGGACCTCACGGTCGCCGACAGCATCTTTCTCGGCCACGAGCCGCGACGGTGGGGCCTCCTCGACCGGGCCCGGATGCGCCGCCACGCGTCCGACCTCCTCCGACGCCTCGACCACGAGGCCATCTCGCCCCGCGCCCACGTCCGCGACCTGCGGCCGGCCGGCCAGCAGGTGGTCTCGATCGCCCGCGCCCTGTCCCGCCACGTGCGGCTCCTGATCATGGACGAGCCCTCGGCGATCCTCGACGACAGCGAGATCGAGACCATGTTCGGACTGGTGCGCCGGCTCACCGCCGAGGGCGTCGGCGTGGTCTACATCTCGCACCGCCTCGACGAGATCCGGCGGCTCGGCGACCGCGTCACCGTGCTCACCGACGGTGTGACGGTCGCGTCGGGCCTGCCGGCGACGACGTCCGCCGACGAGCTCGTCGAGCTCATGGTGGGCCACAAGGTCGCGCAGCTCTACCCCGAGCGCCCGTCCCGCGACGGCAGGGTCCTGCTGGAGGTGCGGGGCGTGCGGCGCCTGCCCGACGTCAGGGACGTGAGCTTCGAGGTGCGCGCCGGCGAGGTGCTAGGGATCGGTGGCCTGGTTGGCGCCGGGCGCAGCGAGCTGCTGCGCGCCATCTACGGCGTGGACGGCCGGGACGCCGGCGAGGTCCTCGTCGACGGCCGGCGCCTCCCGCCCGGCCGTCCCGACCGTGCCATCGCCGCCGGCCTGGGCCTCGCCCCGGAGGACCGGAAGTCGCAGGCCCTGCTGCTCGACTGGAGCCTGATCAAGAACGTGAGCCTCGCCGACATCAGCCGGTTCCAGCGCGGCCTGATCCGCGTGCGCGCCGAGCGCGCCGCCGCCGAGGAGCAGCTGCGGGCGCTACGGACGGTCCCCGACGACGGCGGCCGGATGGCGCGGGAGCTCTCCGGCGGCAACCAGCAGAAGGTCGTGCTCGCCCGCTGGCTCCTGCGCCACTGCCGGGTGCTGCTGCTCGACGAGCCCACCCGGGGCGTCGACGTGGCGACCAAGGCGGAGCTGTACCGCCTCGTCGCCGACCTGGCGGCCCAGGGCCTGGGCGTGGTCGTGGTGTCGTCCGAGCTCGAGGAGCTGTGCGGGTTCTGCACCCGGATCCTCGTCATGCGCGAGGGCGAGCTGGTGGCCGAGGTGGACGGCGCCGAGGCGACCGAGCTCGAGCTGCTGCGACACGCCATGCCGGACACCCAGGAGATGCTCGCCTGATGTCAACCTCACCCGTGGACGAGTACCGCGGCGTCGCCGGCCGCGATGACGGCGAGGCCCCATCGTCGGGCCTCGGGCGGCTCGCGCTGCCGACCCGCATCAAGCTGCAGGAGTACACCCTCGTGGGGGTGGTGCTGGCGCTGGTCGTGATCGGTGCGGTCCTCGAGCCCGACAGCTTCCCGACCGCCAACAACCTGCGTGCCATCCTCACCCAGGCCAGCGTCGTGGGCGTGCTGGCCATCGGAATGACCTTCGTCATCGCCACGGCCGGCATCGACCTCTCGGTCGGCTCGGCGGTCGCCGCCTCGGGCATCGCCGGCGGGCTCCTGATCGACTCCGGTGACCTCGTCTTCGTTGTCGTCGCCCTGGGCTTCGGCCTCGGCCTCGGGGCGGTCAACGGCGGCGCCATCGCCTATGGCAAGGTCGTGCCCTTCGTGGCCACGCTGGCGATGCTCGCCATCGCGCGGGGCCTCGCCCTGCTCATGAGCGACAAGAACCCGATCAGCCTCCTGGGCTCCGACGGGGTGCGCTGGTTCGGGACAGGCGAGATCGTGGGCATCCCCGCGTCGATCGTGATCTTCCTCGGGGTCGCCATCGCCGGCTGGATCCTCCTCAACCGCACGCGCTACGGGCGCCACGTGGTCGCGGCCGGCGGCAACCGCGAGGCGGCCCGCATCGCCGGCGTCCCGGTCCGCCGGGTTGTCTTCAGCGTCTACTGCCTCACCGGCCTGCTCGCCGGGCTGGCGGCGGTGCTGCTGTCCGGCCGCCTGGCGAGCGCGTCCCCGGTCGCCGGCGAGCTGCTCGAGCTCGATGCCATCGGCGCCACCGTGATCGGAGGCACCAGCCTGGCCGGCGGGCGCGCCACGGTCGTCGGCACGTTCCTGGGGGTGATGGTCTTCGCCATCATCTTCAACCTTCTCACCCAGCTCAACCTGGCCACCGAGTGGCAGCAGATCGTGAAGGGGGTGATCATCCTCGGGGCGGTCCTGATCCAGCGGCCCGAGCGCATCTAGCGCGGGCCGTTCCTACGCGTATCCGAAGGGAGAGGGGAATCTGACATGTCATTCACACGACGACTCTTGGCCGTGGGGGCGGCGCTGGTCCTCGTCGCCGCGGCGTGTTCCGACGACGATGACGGCGACGGCGCCGAGGCCGACACCGACGCCGAGGCGGGCGCCGCGGAAGGCGAGGCGGACACCAGCGAGCCCGGCGAAACGGTGACGGTTGCCGCCAGCGTGCCGCCCACCGACCACGGCTGGCTCGGCCAGATCGCGGCCAAGGCCCAGGAGGCCGCCGACCAGTGGGACGACGTCGAGTTCCGGCTGGTCGAGGCCGAGGACGCCGACAGCCAGGCGTCCCAGATCCAGACGCTGATCAACGAGGAGCCCGACGTCCTCGTCGTACTGCCCTACGACGGCGAGCAACTGACGCCGGTCGCCGAGCAGGCGATGGAGGCGGGGATCCCCGTGGTCAACGTCGACCGGCTCTTCGCCACACCCGAGGCGGCGCGCGCCACGATCCTCGGCGACAACTACGACATCGGCGTCAAGGCGGCCGAGTTCCTCGCCGAGCAGCTCGATTGCGAGGGCAACGTGGTCGAGATCCAGGGCATCGCCGGCATCTCGGTGACCCAGGACCGGACCCAGGGCTTCGCCGACACGATCGAGGAGCTCTGCGGCAACGGCATCGAGATCGTCGCCCAGCAGCCGGCGGACTTCCTTCCCGATATGGGGCTCCAGGTGATGGAGGCGATCCTGCAGGCGAACGACGACATCGACGCCGTGTACACGCACGACGACGACATGTCCGAGGGCGTCGTCGCCGCGATCGAGAACGCCGGGCGCGAGGACGAGATGATCCTCACCGGCGCCGGCGGGTCGTGCAACGCCTTCGACCGGATCGAGGAGGGCGGCCTGTACGCGGCCACCTATCTCTACAGCCCGACGATGGCCGGGTCCGCGGTCAACCTGGCGCGGCTGATCGCCCAGGACCGCGGGATGGCCGACCTCGTCGAGCCGGAGGTCCCGTCGGAGATCATCGTGCCGCCGACGCAGGTGACCCAGGACAACGTCGACGAGCTGCGCGACCTCTGCTTCGACTGATCCCTCCCCCGAACCTGCGGTGGAGAGCGGGGGCCATCCCGTTATCCACCGCAGGTTCGCCCCGGCCATGCTGGGGCCGTGGAGCTCGGGTTCTTCGACGAGGTCGCCGAGGCGGTGCGGGGGCTGGTCCCGGACGGGCTGGGCGACCTGCGCCTGCGGCCCGGTCGCTGGGGGCTGAAGGTCTGGTTCGGCGAGAGGGGTCCGACCCGCGAGCACTACGAGGCGCAGGTGATCGCGCCCGACGGGGTCGACGGCGCCTCCGTGCTGGCGTTGGAGATCGGGTTTCATGCCGAGCATCGCAGCGCCGCCGACAACGATGCGGTCATCGCCCGGCTGGTGGCTGGCCAGGGAGGCCGGGAGGGTTGGCGCCAGGTGCTCGGCGAGGATCCGGTGGTCGGCCCGTTCCTGGGCCCGTTCCCCGCCTGGCGCCGGGTGTCGGAGACGTGGCCCGACCCCAACCTCAGCGAACCGGAGCTGCCCCTCCAGGCCGCGCTCCGCCTCACCGACTACGTCGCCGCCCTCGAGCCGCTGCGTCGCGGCGGGTGAGGGGCGCCGGAAGCTAAGTCGGCGGCTCGGGGGCGGAGGTGAAGCCCAGGCCCAGGTGGGCGGTGTCGTTGTACCGCCGGATGATCCAGCGCTCGTCGGTGACGACCAGGTGCGAGATGGCGCCGTTGTCGGAGCCAGTGAAGGCGAAGCCCCGGGCCCGGCCGGCCTCGGCGAGGACCTGGCCGATCACGCCGCCGTGGGACACCACCGCCACGGTCTGGTCGGGGTGGGCGGCGGCGATCCGGGTGATCGCGCCGCGCACCCGGTCCGCGAAGGCCTCGGTGGGCTCGGCCCCCGGGATGACGTCCCAGCGCTGCTCCGCGTACATCCGCCGGGCCGCCGGGTGGCCCTCGGCCACGTGCTTGCGGAACAGGCCGCCCTCCCACTCGCCCAGGTAGACCTCCCGGAGGTCGGGCTCCACGCGGGGCTCCAGGCCGAGCCGGGCGGCAAGCGGCGCCGCCGTTTGGGCGGTGCGGCGGAGGGTCGACACGTAGATCGCCGCGATCGGCTCGGACGCCAGCCGGTCGGCGACCCGCTCGGCCTGCTCCCGGCCGGCGGGGGCGAGCTCGGGATCGCCGTGGCCGTCGACCAGCGCGAACGGCTCGTCCTCCCGGGCCGGCGCCGACTCCCCGTGGCGGACCAGCAGCAGCTCGCACGCCCCCGGCGGCCGTCGGAAGCGCCGCTGGGGGTAGCTGCCGGGCTCGCGGACCTCGCTCGCGTCGCTCACGTCGCTCGGGAGCCGGCGGGGCTCACTGGCGTACCTGACCGACCAGGCGCAACACGTACCAGAACAGCAGCATGACGGAGGCGAAGAGTTGCACCGCGGCCCCGACATGGGCCTCGGCCGGGTAGCGGCGCATGATCGTCTGCGTCTGGTAGAGGATGGAGGCGCCGGCCAGGGCGATCATGCCCACCGAGAACCACACGCCCAGCTCGAGCCCGAAGAGCAGCGCCGCCACGATCAGCACGAGCGCGCTCACGCCACCCCACAGGAGCAGCGGACGCACGAACGACAGGTCGGCGCGGGTCACCATGCCGACGACCGTCAGACCGGCGAAGCCGATGGCCGTGATGACCGCCGCCGCCACGACGCTCGTGGTGCCGTCGTTCTGCACCTCGAAGAAGTAGTGGAGGAAGGGGGCGAAGATGACGGCTTCGGCGGCGGCCAGCCCGAACAGTCCGGCGTACTGCCGCGAGGGTTCGAGGATGTCGTGGGCGGCGCTCGTGGCCAGCCAGCTCACGATCATGAACCCGCCGAGCAGCAGCAGCCACCGTCCGCCGCTGCCGAACACCAGGTCGTACAGCGCCTCGGCTGCGCCGAGGTTGATGAGCAGCGCCTCGAAGGCGACGAACGCCAGGAGGGCGGCCAGCAGATGCTGGTAGACGCGGACCAGGAACTCGCCCCGCGTCCGCTCGTCGAGCGTGGCGATCGGCGTGGTGCTCGGCGGGGCGGTGGCCATGGGTCCTCCTCGGCGTGGCCGTGGTGGGCGCAGCGGTCAGGTGTGGGCGGCGGTCAGGCTAGTCGGGGGCCTCGGCCTCCCGAGGCATTCTGCCCGCGCTGACCGTCAATAGTGGGGGTGAACGCGGGCAGTTTGTGTTGGTGCCTGGGCTCGAGGCGTTCTGCCCGCGCTGACCGTCAGTAGTGCGGGTGAGCGCGGGCAGTTTGTGTGGGTGCCCGGGGATCACGGTGGCGGCGCGCCACGCCGGAACGTCACGGCGGCGGCCCGTGGCCGTCCGGCTGCGTGGGCGCGAACGGCCATTCCTCGAACGCCGTGCACCGGCCCTCGGCGTCGAAGCGCACGACCCACAGGTCGCGCCACCGGGCTCGCACCGCTCCCGGCGGGCCGTAGTCGACCTCCACCCGTACGACGGCGGTGTCGCCTTCGACGGCGACGGTCTCGCTGGTCATCGTGAACGTCTCCTCCGGACCGTCGCGCTCGTCCTCCCAGAACCGGGCGATGGCCGCCATCCCCTTGACGGGTGTCCGCCAGGGCGAGGGCAGGTACGTGGCATCGGGTGAGAACAGGTCGCTCAGCGCTTCGGTGCCGGGGCTGCGCCAGGCGCGCTCGTAGGCGGCCACCCAGCGCTCGACGTCGGATCGGTCCATGTCCCCATCCTCACACGCCATGCTGGTGAGCATGAGCGACCCGACCGGGGTGCGCCGCACCGGGATGCTGTTCGACCTCGACGGCACCCTCATCGACAGCGTCTATCAGCACGTGCTCGCCTGGCGGGACGCCCTGGAGGCCCAGGGCTTCGACATCCCGGTGTGGTCGATCCACCGCAAGATGGGCATGAGCGGCGGCCTGTTCGCCCGCGCGCTGCTACGGGAGGTGGGCGCCCCGATCGCCGCCGAGGTCATCGGGCGCATCCAGGCCGGCCACCACGACGCCTTCGACCGCTACCGCTCCGGTGTGCGTCCCCTGCCCGGTGCCATCGAGTTGCTGGAGCGGCTGACCGCCGTGGCCGCGCCGTGGGCGATCGCCACGAGCGGGCACCGGGCGACCGCCGGGCCCACGGTGGCGGCGCTGGGCGTGCCGGAGGGCGTGCCCGTCATCACCCGCGACGCCGTGGCCCACGCCAAGCCGGACCCCGACCTTTTCCTCGCCGCCGCCCGGGCGCTCGACCTCCCGGTCGAGGACTGTGTGGTGGTGGGTGACAGCGTGTGGGACATGCTCGCCGCCCGCCGCGCCCGGGCGCTCGGCGTCGGCCTGCTGTCGGGCGGCTACGGTACCGACGAGCTGGAGCGGGCCGGCGCCTTCCGGGTCTACGAGGACCCCAGCGACCTGCTGCGCCACCTCGACGAGGTCGGCATCCGCGACGCGGAGTGATCCTGAAGTCAGTCTGGGTAGCTGCGGAGCTCGACCGTCAGCCCGTCGGGGTCGTGGACGTAGATCGACTCGCCCATGCCGCGGGCGCCGAAGCGCGGGCCGCTGTCGATCACCTCCAGGGACGGGTCGTCGGCCAGGGCGGCGAGCTCGGTCGGGTCGACCACGAAGCAGACATGGTCGAGGTGGCCCCGTGCCTCGCCGGGATCGCCCGGCACCAGGTCGATGATCGTGGACTCGTCCACCCGTAGCGACGGGAACGGCACCTCGCCCCGCCGCCACTCCTCGACGCGCACGCCGCCGAGCCCGGCGTGGCGGCCGTACCAGGCCAGCGCCCGCTCGACGTCGGAGACGACGAGCACGATGTGGTCCAGACCGAGGGCGGCCATCAGGTCTTGAGGGAGGCCTGGAGGTGGATGTCCACCCCGGCGAGCGCCTTGGAGACCGGGCAGTTGGCCTTGGCGGCCTCCGCCTGCTCCTGGAAGGCGGAGGGGTCGATGCCGGGCACCGCCGCCGTCGTGGCCAAGTCGATGCGACTGATGCGGAAGCCACCGCCGTCGGCGGGTACGAGGTGCACCGTGGCCGTGGTCTCGACGGTGTCGGGCGGGGAGCCGGCGCCTTCCAGGCCGGCGGACAGGGCCATCGAGAAGCACGCGGCGTGGGCGGCGCCGAGCAGCTCCTCCGGGTTGGTTCCCGCGCCGTCCTCGAAGCGCGACGTGAACGAGTAGGCGCCTTCGTAGGCCCCGCTGCCCAAGGCCATGGTGCCGTTGCCGTCTCGGAGCCCGCCCTGCCAGTGGGCGGTGGCGGTGCGTGCGGGCATGTCGTCCTCCCGGGGTCGGTGGCCGGTGCGCCCTGAACGTTACGCTCGGTTCGTGCCGGACGCCGAGGCCCGGGACGGCCCGTCCCCGCCGCTCATCAACGTCGAGGGCCTCGCCGGCGTCACCCGGGCGCTGGGTTGGCTCCTGGCCGTCGGCGGCGCCGGGCTGGTCGTGACCGGCTTGCCGTTGATCTGGCTGTACCAGCCCGACCCGACAGGCGGACGCGGGGACTTCTGGTGGCTGCGGGGCGGCCACAACGTGATGTCCATGCTGTTCCTCGGCGCCGCGGCCGGCCTCGTGGCGGTCTTGGCGGTGGGGGCGGTACGAGGCCTGCGGGTGCGGATCCCGCCCGGCTGGTTCGCGGCACTGGCGGCGTTACTGGTCGCGCTGCTGGGCCTGATATCCGGCCAGCTCATCGCCTGGGACATCCTGGCCCTCCGCCAAGTGGGCGTGGGCTCGGGAGTGCGGGGCGTCGTCGACGCCCTCGGCGGCGACATCCGGTTCATCATCGTCGGCGACACCGAGGTGTCGCGCGGAACGTACGCATCATGGGCCGGCATCCACGTGCTGGGCGTGCCGCTGCTGGCAGCCGGGCTGGCCTGGCTCCTCCGCCGCCGGCCGCCGGGCTGAGTCGCCGTCAGCCGGCAGGAACCCCAATCGCGGGAACCGCAGCGCCGGCCGTCGACGTCCAAGCCCCCGAACCACGACGGAAGACCGGATCGGGAGGCGACGATGGGGAGACGGATGCTGGTGGCGCCGGCGCTGGCGCTGCCGATCGCGGTGTGGGGAGCGGCGCCCGCCTGGGCGTGCGGAGGACTGGTGGGCGAGAACGGCACGATCGAGCTGCTGCGCACCACGACCCTGGCCGCCTACAGCGAGGGCGTCGAGCGCTACGTGACGGCGTTCGAGTTCACCGGGGAGGGCAAGGAGGTCGGCTCGATCGTGCCCCTCCCCGACGTGCCCACCAAGGTGGAGCGCGGCGGCGACTGGACGCTGCAGCGCCTGACCCAGGAGGTGGCGCCGCCTCTCGAGGCGGACGGCGCCGCCGTTGCGGCCGAGGCGTTGGCGGCCGATGAGGCCCGGGTCATCCTCGAGACCCAGATCGACGCCCTCGACATCACGGTGCTGGAGGGCGGCGGCGACGCCGTGGGGGAGTGGGCGCTCGAGAACGGTTTCTTCCTGACGCCCGACGCCCCGGAGGTGCTCGACTACTACGCCGAGCGCAGCCCGGTGTTCATGGCGGCCCGCTTCGATGCCCAACGGGCACGGGAGCTGGGCCAGGGAGTGGGGGACAGCACGCCGATCATGGCGACCATCCCCACCGACGACCCCTGGGTGCCGCTGCGCATCCTCGGCCTGGGTCTGGACGCCGGCCAGCGCGTCGAGGCCGACGTCTTCCTGCTCACCGAGGACGAGCCCGAGCTGCTGGCTGGCGGCCCGGGGCTGACGCTCGACCGCAGCGAGCCGGCCTCGGACCTGCTGCTGTTCGACCTGCGGTCGGACGAGCGCATGGGCTGGGTGCCACAGGACATGTGGCTGTCCTACCTGAAGCTCGACACGCCCGCCGGTGAGCTCGACTACGACCTGGCGGCGTCGCAGACGGCGGGCGTCACGCCGTCGCTGGTCGACGCCGGCGTGCCGGAGCCACAGGCCGTTCCCGTGCGGCCGTCCGAGCCCGGGCCGGCGCTGTGGCCGTGGGCGGCAGGCGGGGCCGCCGGCGCCGACGATCCCGCCGTGCCGGCGATCGGTCCCGGCGACGTCACCGTCGAGCTGCGGGCCGAGTACTCGCTGTTCGAGACGACGGAGATCGCGGTGGTCGAGGGCACGCGGGCCCGGTTCGTGCTCGACAACCAGGATCCCATCAACCACGAACTCATCGTGGGCCCGCCCGAAGTCCACGCCCGCCACGCCACCGGCACCGAAGCGGAGCATCCCTCGGTCCCGGGGGAGGTGTCGGTCGGCCCCAACGAGGTGGGCGTGACGACCTACCGGTTCGACGAGCCGGGCACGTTCGAGTTCGCCTGCCACCTACCGGGCCACTACGAGCACGGCATGCACGGCGTCATCGAGGTGCTCCCGGCGCCCTGACAGACCGAACATGCGGTGGTTATCGGGGTCATAGCCCCCGTAACCACCGCAAGTTCGCGTGGGACCTACGGTGGCGGTATGAGCGAGCGTGGCAGGGTTCTGTGGGAGCCGCCGGAGGACGTGCTGGAGCGCACCCGCATCGGTCGCTACCTGGCATGGCTCGACGGCTACCGGGGGCTGTCGTTCCCGGACTACCGGGAGTTGTGGCGGTGGTCGGTCGACGACCTCGACGGGTTCTGGCGGAGCATCTGGCACCACTTCCATCTCGAGAGCGCCACACCGGTCGACCGGGCGCTGGCTCGGGAGGCGATGCCGGGGGCCGAGTGGTTCCCGGGAGCGACGCTCAACTACGCCGCCCACGCCCTCCGCAGCGAGCCTGCCGGCCCCGCCATCATCGCCCGGTCGCAGTCCCGCGATCCCGTTGACCTCAGCATGGCTGAGCTGCGCGACCAGGTCGCCCGCTGTCGGGCGGGCCTCGTGCGCCTGGGCGTCGGCCGGGGCGACCGGGTCGCCGCCTACCTGCCCAACATCCCCGAGACCGTGGTGGCGCTGCTGGCGACGGCCAGCCTCGGGGCGACCTGGTCCTCCTGCGCCCCCGAGTTCGGCACCCGCAGCGTCGTCGACCGGCTGCGCCAGATCGAACCGGCCGTGCTGCTGGCCGTGGACGGCTACCGCTACGGCGCCAAGCGGGCCGACCGCGCCGCCGAGGTGGCCGACATCCGGACCGCCCTCCCGACGTTGCGGCACGTCGTCACCGTGCCCTACCTCGACGCCGGCGCCCGGTTGGCCGAATCCCACACGTGGGACGAGCTGCTGGGCGACGGCGCGACGGTGGGGGACGACGCTGGCGTCGACCGGGCGGGGTCCGGGTCCGCCGAGCTGGCGTTCGAGCCGGTGCCGTTCGACCACCCCCTCTACGTCCTCTTCTCGTCGGGCACGACCGGGCTGCCCAAGCCGATCGTGCACGGCCACGGTGGCATCCTCGTGGAGCACCACAAGGTGCTGGCCCTGCACAACGACCTGGGTCCCGGCGACCGGTTCTTCTGGTTCACCACGACCGGCTGGATGATGTGGAACTACCTGGTCTCGGGCCTGCTGGTGGGGGCAACGATCGTCCTGTTCGACGGCGATCCCGGCCACCCGGACCTGGGGGTGCTCTGGCGGCTCGTCGGCGACGACGGCGTCACGTTCTTCGGCACGTCGGCGCCGTTCCTACTCGCCGGGCGCAAGGCCGGGCTCGTCCCCGCCGATCTCGCCGACCTCTCGGCCCTGCGCGCGGTCGGATCGACGGGCGCACCCCTACCGGCCGAGGGGTTCGAGTGGGTCTACGAGACCGTGGGACCGGCCCGCATGGCCGCCGGAGCACAGAGCCCCGACCTCCTGCTGTCGTCGGTGAGCGGCGGCACCGACCTGTGCACGGCCTTCGTGGGCGGCTGCCCGCTGGTGCCGGTGCGGTCGGGCGAGATCTCGTGCCGCTACCTCGGGGCCCGCGTCGGGGCCTACGACGAGGCCGGCCGTCCGGTGGTCGGCGAGCAGGGCGAGCTGGTGATCACGGCGCCGATGCCGTCGATGCCCGTCGGCTTCTGGGGCGATGCTGACGGATCGCGGTACCGCGCCGCCTACTTCGAGGACCACCCGGGCGTCTGGACCCATGGTGACTGGGTCACGATCCACGAGGACGGCGCCTGCGTGATCACCGGGCGCTCCGACGCCACCCTCAACCGCGGCGGCGTGCGCATGGGCACCGCCGAGCTGTACTCGGTGGTGGAGGCGTTGCCCGAGGTCGCCGACAGCCTGGTGGTGCACCTCGAGGACCCGGAAGGCGGACCGGGCCGGCTGGTGCTGTTCGTGGTCCCGGTGACGGGCGTCGAGGTGGACGACGAGCTGCGCTCCCGGATCGCCAAGGCGCTGCGGGCCGAGCTCTCGCCCCGCCACGTGCCCGACGAGATCCGCGGCGTGCCCGGCGTCCCCCGCACCCTGTCGGGCAAGAAGCTGGAGGTGCCGGTCAAGCGCATCCTCCAGGGCGCCGACCCGGACACCGCCGCCAGCCGGGGCAGCCTGGCCAACCCCGACGTGCTCGACGCCTACGTGTCCTTGCACTAACAAGGACTCATGCAGACCAAGAACACGTTCTACATCGGGGGCGAGTGGGTGGAGCCGTCGTCGGCCCGCACGATCGACGTCATCAGCCCCACGACCGAGGAGGTCATCGCCCAGGTGCCGGAGGCGGCCGAGGGCGACGTGGACCGCGCCGTCGGGGCCGCCCGAGCCGCCCTGGCCGGGCCCTTCCCGCAGCTCACTCCGGGCGAGCGCGCCGAGTACATCGCCAGGCTGTCGCAGGCGATCCAGGCCCGGGCGCCCGAGTTCGCGGAGACGATCACCGCCGAGATGGGCTCGCCCTCGAGCTGGGCGCTCATGGGGCAGGTGCTGTCGGCGACCATGGTGCTCGACGGCTGGGCCGAGCTGGCGCGGACCTTCCCGTTCGAGGAGATCCGGCCGGGCGCGCTCGGCCCGGTGCTCGTGCGCAAGGAACCGGTCGGCGTCTCGGCCGGGATCATCCCGTGGAACGTGCCGCTGTTCATCGTCGCCCTCAAGCTCGGCGCCGCGCTGGCCGCGGGGTCGCCGATGATCCTCAAGCCGTCCCCCGAGACCCCGCTCGACGGCTACCTCCTGGGCGAGGTGCTCGACGAGATCGAGCTGCCCAGGGGGATGGTGTCGATCCTGCCGGCCGGCCGCGAGATCGGGGAGCACATCGTGCGACATCCCGGTGTCGACAAGGTGGGCTTCACCGGCTCGACCGCCGCGGGCCGCAGGGTGGGCGCCATCTGCGGCGAGATGCTCAAGCGCTGCACGCTGGAGCTGGGCGGCAAGTCGGCGGCGGTGGTGCTGGACGACGTCGACCTGGCCAGCGCCATGCCCCTGCTGATGCCGAACGCGCTCATGAACAACGGCGAGGCCTGCATCGCCCAGACCCGCATCCTGGCGCCGCGGGCGCGGTACGACGAGGTGGTCGACGCGGTGGCCGACGCGGTCCGGGGTTCGACGGTGGGCGACCCGGCGGATCCCTCGGTGGCGGTCGGCCCGCTGGTGGCGGAGCGCCAGCGCGAGCGCGTGCTCGGCTACATCGAGAAGGGGCGAAGCGAGGGCGCCAGGCTGGCCGTGGGCGGGGGCCGCCCGGCGGGGCTGGACCGCGGCTGGTTCGTGGAGCCGACCCTGTTCGTCGACGTCGACAACGGGATGACGCTCGCGCAGGAGGAGATCTTCGGGCCGGTGCTGTCGATCATCGGCTACGACGGGCCCGACGACGCCGTGCGCATCGCCAACGACAGCGACTACGGGCTGTCGGGCTCTGTGTGGACCAGCGATGTCGAGGCCGGCATCGACGTGGCCCGCCAGGTCCGCACCGGCACCTACGGCATCAACCAGTTCGGCACGCTCGACATGCGCAACCCGTTCGGCGGGTTCAAGGCGTCGGGCGTCGGCCGCGAGCTCGGACCCGAGGGCCTGTCGGCCTACCTGGAGACCAAGTCGATCGTCCTGCCGGGCGATTACACCCCGCCGGCCTGAGCGAACCACCATGGCGCGATGCGTCCCCGGTTCCTGGCCGCCGCGCTCCTGGCCCTGGTGATCGTCGTGGGCGCCGCCGCCCCGGCTCCGATCGGGGCGGCCCAGCCCGACCCCGGCGACCCGACCACCACCGAGCCCGAGCCGGTCCCGGGCGAGGGCATCATCCCAGAGCCGAACTCCGGGGCCGAGCCGACCGAGGCCGGCGACCGGGGCGGCGCGCTGCAGGTCGCCGTGCTC
>DASQUY010000430.1:0-2228 GCA_035641055.1 Acidimicrobiales bacterium
GCGGCGGCGACGGGGGCGGCGCTGCTCGCGTTCGCGTTCATCGATGCCGCCCGCCCCGCAGATGTGCAAACCCACCTCGCCCGCCTCGCCGACCACGTCGCCGCCGGGCGCTGGACGACGTTCTTCAGGAACATCGGTCGGCGCTGGCAGGCCAGCCTCGGCGGGGCGGACCTGGCTGGTTGGCTGACGGTGGTGGTGCTGGCCGGCGCGGCCGCGTTGTACGCGGCGCTGGCGGCGCGCGGGTGGGTGGGCCCGCGGGCCGCCGGCCGCCGCCATTACCCCCGCCCGACGATCGCGGCGGCGTCTGGGTTGGCGGTGCTCGGGGCCGTTGGGTTGGTGACCAACGACTCCTCGGTCGCCGTGCCGCTGACCATGCTGATCGTGGTCGTGCCGGTCGTTGCGCTCCGGGCCATCACCGCCACGCCCACCGGGTGGCGCGTCGGGATGGGGGACGGGCATGGCTAGGTCGAAGATCCTGGCGCTGCTGGTGCTGCTCGGCGTCGTCGGAACCCTGGCCCTGGGCCTGCCCGGCACATCCTCGGGCGCCGGCGCCCAGGGGCCACCACCCGATCACGCCGAGCGCATCCTGGTGCTCTCCCTGCCGGGGCTCACCTGGGCCGACGTCCAGGACCACGACCTGCCCAACATCGAGGCGTTCTTCGAGGACGCCGCCCTGGCAGACCTCGCTCCCCGGGGCGTGTCGGCCCGGTCCACCCCCGGCGAGGCCTACCTGACGATCTCCGCCGGGTCGCGCGCCGCGTCCGATCAACTGGTCGACGGCCAGCAGCTCGCGGTCGACCAGCAATCCGCCGGCTCCACCGCCGGTGAGATCTTCGGACGGCGGACCGGCACCGAGCCCGACGGCACGTACGTGTCGCTTCCCTGGCCGACGCTCGAGCGCGTCAACGACGCCGAGCCGTTCGACACCGAGCTCGGGCTCCTGGCCGAGACGCTCGGGGAGAACGGCCGGGGGGTGGCGGCGATCGGCAACGCCGACGGCAGCGACGCGATCGGCCCGTCGTACGAGCGGCAGGTGGGCCTGGCGGCGGTGACCGGCGACGGGGTGGTGCCGGCCGGCGAGCTCGGCCACGCACTGATCGTCGACGATCCCGCCCGGCCGTTCGGGGAGCGGCTCGACGTCGAGGCCGTCGTCGACGAGTTCGGCGCGGCCTGGGCGTCCTTCAGCTCGGAGCGTGACGGCGGCATGGTGCTGGTCGAGTCGTCCGACCTGGCTCGCACCATGCGCTACCGCGACCGGGTGAGCGGCGACCGCTACGAGCAGCTGTGGGCCCAGGCGCTGGCCGACAGCGACGCGCTGGCGGGTCGCCTGCTGGCGTCGGTGGACCCGGAGCGGGACGCGGTGCTGATGGTGGCCCCCTACAACCTCTCCGGCGATCGCGACCTCGTCGCCGCCGCCCTGCGGGAACCCGGCCCGAGCGGCCGTAGGAGCGAGGAGCGCGTTGGCCGCAGTGCCGGCTACCTGCGCTCGGCCTCCACGCAGCGGGAGCCGTTCCTCACGCTCGTCGACGTGGCGCCCACGATCCTCGACCAGCTCGGCATCGGCCGGCCGAGCGGCATGGAGGGGCGTCCGGCCGAGGTCGTGCGCTCGGATGCGTCGCTGGAGTCCCGCGTCGACCGCCTGGTGACCGAGAACGACGCCTCCCGGTTCCGCGAACAGCTTCTCCTGCCGACCACGGTGGTGGTCGTGGTGGTGCTAGCGGCCGTGTGCGCCGCCGCGGTGGTGGTGATCGCTCGCGGTGGTTGGCCGCAGGTGTCGCCGCTGGTGACGCTCGTCGCCCTGGCCGACCTGGCCGTGCTGCCCCTGTCCTTCGTGGCGCGCGCCTTCCCGCTGGAAGACCTCGGCATCGGCTTCTACTGGGCCTTCGTGCTGGTGGGGGCAGCCGCGGTCGCCGGCGTCGCCCGGGTCCTCGGGGCGCGCTGGCGGCGACCCGGGCTGGCGCTGGTCGCGGTGCTGTCGCTCGTGCTGCTGGTCCCGGTGCTCGACGCACTGGCCGGGTCGAACCTGAGCTTGGGTGCGGCGTTCGGCTACTCACCGACGGGCAATTCCCGGCTCTACGGCATCAGCAACTACTCGTTCGGCATGGTGGCCGGGGCCGGGTGCCTGCTGGCGGGCCTCCTCGCGGCGCGCCACCCCCCTCGTCGCCGCCGGGTCGAGGCCGTGGGCCTGCTCCTGGCGCTGCTGGTAGTGATCGGGGCGCCGGTGTGGG
>DASQUY010000431.1:0-3846 GCA_035641055.1 Acidimicrobiales bacterium
TCGACTCGTTCGTCAACGCGCTGTTCGAGACGGTGTCGGGGCTGACCACGACCGGCTCCACGGTGCTGCCCGACATCGAGGCCCAGGGCAAGGGCATCCTGCTGTACCGCCAGTACACGCAGTGGTTCGGCGGCGGCGGGATCGTGCTGTTGGCGGTGGCCATCTGGCAGGGCTTCGGGGTGGGCGGCCTGGAGCTGGCCGAAGCCGAGATCGCGGGGTCGTCGGCGGAGCGGCTGGCACCCCGGGTGGCGACGACCGCCCGGCGGCTCTGGACCGTGTACGGGTCGCTGACCGTGGCGGTGGCGCTCGGGCTGCTCGTGGTGGGCGTTGGCCCGTACGACGCGGTCGCGCACGCGCTGACCACGATCCCGACCGCGGGGTTCTCCACGTTCGACGACTCGATCGGGCACTTCGACTCGGCCGCCGTCGAGGCGGTGCTGATCCTGGGGATGCTGGCCGGCGGCACGAACTTCGCCCTCCAGTTCCGCGCCTAACACGACCGGGCCGCGACGGTTCTGGGAGTCCGCCGAGCTCCGCAGCTACCTCACGGTGTTCGCGGTCGGGGTCGCGGCGGTCACCGTCATCAACGTCGACGACGGGATGGGCGGCCTCACCGCGCTGCGGGATTCGGCCTTCAACGTGGCCACCACCCTCACCACCTGCGGCTACGGCACCGCCGACTTCACGACCTGGCTGCCCAGCGCCCAGTTCCTGCTGATCGGTTTCATGTTCGTCGGCGGCATGACCGGCTCCACCTCCGGGGGCATCAAGCAGCTCCGCTTCCGGGTCGTGCTCGGCCACCTGTGGCGGGATCTCCGCCAGGCCCGCCAACCGCGCGGCGTGTTCCTGGTCCGGTTGGGCAAGACCGCGGTGGCCGAGTCGACCGTCGCCCGCATCGGCGCCTTCGTGACGCTCTACATCGTCATCGTCCTGGCCGGCACGCTGGTTCTCACCTTGCTCGGAACCGATGTCCTCACCGCGTTCAGCGGCGTCGTGTCCGACATCGGCCTGGTCGGCCCCGCCCTCGGCGAGGCCGGGCCCGCATCGAACTTCCTCGTCTACGACACGCCGTCACGCCTGGTGCTCATCGTCATGATGTTCCTCGGGCGCATGGAGATCTACGTCGCCCTGCTGATGTTCGTGACCCCGGTCAACGCGCTGCGTGCCAGGCGCCCGAGGCGACACCGGACGCAGTGGCAGCTGCCGCGCCCGGTCCCCGACCGCGGCAGCGACCGGACGTCTGGTAACGAAGCGACAGGAGAGATGTGATGCGCATCATCGTCGTCGGTGCCGGCGAGGTCGGCTCCTACGTGGCCGAGAAGTTGAGCAGGGAGGGCCACGACGTCGCCCTCATCGATCAGGACCCCGCCCGCGCCAAGGAGTTCGCCGGGCGGCTCGACGCCCACGTCATACACGGCAGCGGTACCAGTCCCCAGACCCTGGCCGAGGCCGGCGCGGCACGTGCCGACCTCGTCGTGGCGGTCACCAGCGACGACGAGACCAACGTGGTCAGCGCCATGCTGGCCAAGCACGCCGGCACCGGCCGCTCGATCGTGCGCATCCAGGACCGAGCGCTCCGCGACGCCGTCTCCGGCGACCTGGCCGACCGGACCGGCGCCGACATGGTCATCGACCCCGACGAGGAGACCAGCGCGGAGATCCAGGAGCTGGTCGAGTACCCCGGAGCGATCGAGGTCGATGTCATGGCCCGGGGCGAGATCCTGGTGCTCGGCTTTCGCCTGAGCGCCGACGCCCCGGCGGTCGGCCACACCCTCAAGGCGCTGGGGGACGCCTACGCACCCGACTGGCAGTTCCTCTTCGGTGCCATCACCCGCGGCGACCAGACCGTCATCCCCCGCGGCGACCAGCGCCTCGCCGCCGACGACCACGTGCGGGTGGTCTGCACACCCCAGGGCCGCAACCAGCTCGCCGAGCTCGTCGGCCGCCAGCGGTCAGCGCCCCAGCGGGTGCTCCTCCTCGGCGGCGGTCGCACCGCCGAGCTCCTCGCCCCACGACTCGCCCGATAGATCGCCCACGTCACAGTGGTCGAACGCGATGCCGACCGCGCCGTCGAGCTCGCCGGACGTCTCGAAGAAGCCACCGTGCTCAACGGCGACATCACCGACGCCGACTTCCTCCAGGAGATCGAGATCGGCACCAACGACCTCGTCGTCGCCCTGACCGGAGACGACGACGCCAACATCCTCGCCTGCCTCTACGCCAAGTCGGCCGGCGTCGCCGAGACCATCGCCGTGGCGCACCGGCTCTCCCTCCTGCCCCTCCTCACCGAGATCGGGATCGACGGCGCGCTCTCGCCCCGGACCGCCACCGCGAACGCGGTCCTCCGCTTCGCCCGCGGTGACGTCACCGCGGTGGCCACGTTCCTGCGCGGCGACGTCGAGGTTCTCGAGGTGGAGATCCGTCCGGACAGCCCGGCCGCGGGTCGAGCTGTCGCCGACCTGCACCTCCCCAAGGAAGCCCTGGTCGGCGCCGTTCTGTCGAAGCAGGGCGCCCAGATCGGACGCGGGAGCACGCGCCTCCACCCCACCGACCGGGTCGTGCTCCTCGCCAAGCCCTCCGCCATCCGGGCCGCCAAGGCCACCTTCGGATGAACCGGGTCGCTACGGTCGGCCGCGTGGACCACCGGTTGGATGCCGCCGACGGCGCGGCCGGCCTGCTGCGGGCCGCCGCTGACCTCCCCGACGACGCGGCGCGGGCCGAGATCGACCGCTGGGTGGCCGGGCGCGGAGGCCCCGCCGAGGCGTTGGTGGAGGCGCTGCCCGAGGTGGACGACACGGCTCGGGCCCTGGGGTTCCGGGCGCTTCTGCGCATCGGCGCCGGCGCCGCCGACGCCGTCGGCACGCTGGCGGGGCACGACGAGCTCGACCCCTGGGTGGCCGTGTGGCGCGTCGACGCCGCCGTGGCGGACGCCGCCGAGGTGGACTGCGCCGGCGACCCCGAGCGCTTCGTCCGCCTGCTGGGCGCGGTGCTCGGGCTGTGGGGGCCGCAGGCCGTCACCGGCTGGGTGGCGCCGGTGGCCGGCAAGGCCCGCCCGGCGGTGATGACCGGCAGCGCGTGGCGGGTGCGCCGTCCCGAGACCGAGACGGTGCTCGCCGCCATCGGGTCGCTCCACCCCGACGAGACGGTGTCTCGGGCCGCCCGCAAGGCGCTGTTCAAGCACCGCAGCAGCCGGGGCTCGTAGCCTGCCGGCATGGCCCATCCCCGGATGTACCAGGAGGACGACCCGTACCTGGCCGAGGTGCGCAAGGTGTTCCTCGGCTTCCCCGAAGCGATCGAGGTCGAGGCGTGGGGGCGACCGACGTTCCGCGCCGGCAAGAAGATCTTCGGCGTGTTCTCGGGCACCGACGAGCGGCCCTGGGGCCTCATCTTCAAGCCCGACGGGGACGAGCGGACGGCGCTGCTCGCCGACGAGCGGTTCTACTCGCCGCCGTACTTCGGTCCGGGCGGCTGGCTCGCCCTGGACCTCGAGGCCGCCCCGGTCGATTGGGACGAGGTCCGCGAGCTCGCCGACGCCTCGTATCGCCAGGTCGCCCTGAAGCGGATGCTCAAGGCCCTGGACCCCTGACCGGGGCCGGTACGGCGCCACCCGGCCGGTGGCGCCGGGTACGGTCGCGGTCGTGGGTGCGCTGGTCGCGATCGAGGAGCGCAAGAAGCTCCTGAGCGACGTGTGGCTGTTCGACGGCGCCACCGACGAGGAGCTCACGATGTTGGCCGAACGGGCCTACGAGGTGACCGTCGGGCCGCACGTCGACATCGTCAACGAGAGCGAGTTCGGCGACGAGCTGTTCCTGGTCGTCGACGGCCACGCCGCCGTGACTCGGGGCG
>DASQUY010000432.1:0-2262 GCA_035641055.1 Acidimicrobiales bacterium
AGACCCAGGCGGAAGGCGAGGTTGGCGGCGATCATCCAGTCGGGCTGGGACGTGCCCGGCGGCGTGACCTGCCGGGCCAGCGTCGATACGCGCGCCTCGAGGTTGGTGGTCGTGCCCCCGACCTCGGCGTAGCCAGCCGCCGGCATGACCACGTCAGCCTGTTTCACCGACTCGTTGAGGAACTGGTCGCAGGCGATGACCGTGCGAGCCCCGGCCAACCCCCGCTCGGCCAGGTCGCGGTCGGGGAAGTCGGCCAGCGGATCGGCACCCAGCAGCACCAGCGTGTCGATCCTGCCCTCGGCGGCGGCGCGCAGGATGCCGGTGGCGTCCAGACCGCGGCCCTTCGGCACGGTCGACCAGTGCCCGGCGAACCAGTCCCGCCCGGCGTCCAGTGTGACCCGCCCCGGCAGCACCCCGGGGGTCAAGCCCAGCTCCAGGGCGCCCCGCACGTTGCCGCGGCGGAGCCCCGACAGGAAGCGGACGTGCGGGTGGGCCTCGTGGACGGCGCGGGCGGCGGCGGCGATCGACCGGGGGCTCTCGGCCAGGTTGGCCCGGCCGAGGACGACCGTGACCTGCCGCTCGGCCAACAGCGCGGCCGCCGCCTCGATCGCCTCGGGTGCCACCCCCGCGACCTCGCCGTCGGCCCCGGACGCCCCCAGCAACGCCCGGACGACCGGTAGAGCGTGCCCCGGCCGATACCGGAGAGAGTGCTCGGCGAGGTGGCTGGTGGCGGTTTCGGCCGACGCCAGCTCCACCAGCTTCACGTCGTCGTTGACCACGGCGTGGCGCAGCCGCAGGAACAGGACCGGCAGCTCCTCCTTGGGGTCGGGCCCCAGCAGCAACACGGCGCCTCCCGGCCGGCAGGCGTCGTCGATGGTGGCGGGCGGCAGCCCGAGGACCGCTTCCGCCGGCAGGCCGTCGCCGAGCTGGGCGTCCATGTTGTCGGCGCCGATGCACCCCTTGGTGAGCTTCACCCAGGCGTAGATGTCCTCGTTGGTGAGCCGCGCCCCGCCCAGCACCGCGAAGCCGTCCGGGCCGCTGCGATCGATGCCCTCCTTGATCGACGTCGCCGCCCGGCGCAAGGCGTCGCTCCACGTCGCCGGCTTGAGCAGCAGGCCCTGGTCCCGGACCAGCGGCTCGCCCAGGCGCTCGTCTGAGTTGACGGCCTCGAAGTCGAACCGGCCCTTGTCGCACAGCCAGCCCCAGTTGACGGCGTCGGTGTCGACCCCCAGGTAGCGCAGCACCTGGTTGCGGCTCGACTGGATGGCGACGCGGCAGCCCACCGAGCAGCTCGTGCAGGTGGATTCGGCCTGCTCGAGGTCCCAGGGTCGGGCCTTGAACCGGTACGGCGTGGCCGTCAGCGCCCCCACTGGGCAGATCTGCACGGTGTTGCCGCTGAAATAGCTGGCGAACGGCTCGTCCGGGAACACGTTGACCTGGGTCTCGTTGCCCCGGTCCATGAAGCTGATGAGCGGGTCGCCGGCCACCTCGTCGGCGAACCGCGTGCAGCGGTCGCACAGGATGCAGCGCTCCCGGTCGAGCATGACGAGGTCGCTGACTGGGATCGGCTTCTCGAAGTGACGCTTCTCCTCGACGAAGCGGCTCTCGCCCGGCCCGTGCGACATCGTCTGGTCCTGCAGCGGGCACTCGCCGCCCTTGTCGCAGACGGGGCAGTCGAGCGGGTGGTTGACGAGCAGAAACTCGAGAACGCCTTCCTGCGCCTTGACCGTGGCCGGCGAGCGGGTGTCGACCACCATGTCGTTGGCCACCTCGATCATGCAGGCCGGCTGGAGGGCGGGGCCCCGGCCGGTGTCGATGTCGACGATGCACACGCGGCACATGCCCACCGACCGCATGCGGGGGTGGTAGCAGAACCGGGGGATGTAGATGCCGTGGCGCTCGGCGGCCGCGATCACCAGCTCGCCGGGCGCGGCCTCCACGGCGCGGCCGTCGACCGTCAGGCGCACGCCGGGCGGCGTTTCGGCGCCCTCGATGCCCTCGGTGCCGGTGGTCTCGGTGTCAGTCATGCGCGCAGCACCATTCCGGCGAGGCAATAGCCGCCGATCCCCAACTTTCGAGGCAATAGCCGCCGGAAGCGGCGGTTATTTCCTCGAGAATCGTAGAGCAGCCCCCGACGGCCGCCGGGAGGCGGCCGGCCGCTGGGGGGTACTCGGGGGGTGGACCCCCCGAGTGGGCGGTTATTGGCTCGGCTCACGGAGTCGCTCCCACCGTCGGAGGTTGCGACAGGTAGGCCTTCCCCAG
>DASQUY010000433.1:0-3130 GCA_035641055.1 Acidimicrobiales bacterium
CCGTCGACCCGCTTGCCCGACGTGTCGCTACCAACTGCCGCCGCCGCCCCCGCCGGTGCCGCCGCCCACCGAACCGCCGCCGAAGCCTCCGCCACCTCCGCCGTTCGACTGGGGCGCGGTGGCCGCCGAGGTCGTCGACGACATCAGCTCGGGCGCCATGTACGCGTACGACAGCCCGGCCGTCTCGGGCGCGATCGACGACGCCGACACCGCCCGCTGCCAGCGATCGATCTCGCCGACGGCCACGGCCCAGGCCGTGTACTCCCGCAGCACCCCCCGCTTGGCGGCCTCTTCGGCGTGATACGCCTCGGACTCGGCCAGGAACCGGCGGAACGACTCGACCCGGAGCCACGCCGCCGAGCCGGTCCGCGTGCGGACGCGCAGCTCCCACGCCCGCAGCGCCGCCGCGAGCCCGGCGCCGGCCACGGCGCCGCCCAGCGCCGCCACTGCCAGCCACGCCGGCCCCCACCGGCTGGCGGCCACGCCGCCACCCCCGGCGATCAGCGCCCCGACCACCCCGCCGACGATGCCCAGCACCCGTGTCAGGATCTTGCGGGTACCGCTGGCCGGGTCCCACATCCCGCTGGTGTCGCGCCAGGCCGTCAGCTGGCCCTCCAGCTGCCGCCAGGCCCGGGCGAACGCGGCGTCGTAGCTGCCCAGCTCCACCTCGTCGCGGCCGGCGAATGCGGTGTCGAGGATGGCGGCGGCGTCGGGCTTGCCGTGGCCGGTGCGGACCAGGCGCACGTCGTCGTAGATCGGAGGCGTCCACGGCCCCCCGGCTCCGACGGTGCCCATTCGGTTGGCGCCGATGTCGATGGTGCCGTCGATCGCCATCTGGATCAGCCAGGCCACCTTGTGCTCGGGCCGCACGTCCTCGGTCAGCACGATGCCGCCGTGCGGCGGGTCGAGCTCGCGCGGCGGCGCGAACTCCGTGGTGGCCATCGCCTCGAGCTCCTTCTGGTCGACCCGCACCCAGCTCGTCGACACTGCGGGTCCGGTGCCGGCCCACGCCGCGTCGGCCGGGCCGCCGACGCGGACCCGTTCCCGCCCGGCCAGGCGGACCAGCAGCGCGGTCGGGCCGGCCGCCAGCAGGGCGGCGCCGGCGGCGGCGGCCGCTGGCGGCAGCAGGCCGGTCCCCGGGTCGTCCGGCGCCGTGGTAGGCGGCGGGGGCGCCGGCGGCGAAGCGAAGTCGCTGCCCGTCCGTGCCTCGATCGAGACGCCCTCGCCCGAGTCGAGCCCTTTCACTGTGGCGGCGAGGTGCCCGGGCGCCACCTCTCGGACCTCGCAGCCACCTTCCGACCCGGCGACGCCTTTCGAGCACACGGGGTCGAGCAGCTCGAATGGCGCCACCACGTGGATCTCGGCCTCGTCGATGCCGACCTCCCAACCGACGCCGACCGCCTCCCAGTCGAGCGTCGTGGCCCTGGCCACGCCAGGCAGCGGGTAGTCGATCCGGTAGCGGTGACGGCCGGAGATGGTGGTGTCGGGGTCGCCGATCCGGATCCGGGCCCCCTCTCGACCGTCCATAGCTTGGGGGGTCACCTGGATGTCGTCGGGGGCGTCCGATGCCACCGTGATCGGCGCATCGGGCGACAGGTCCCACACGTAGCGGAAGATCCCGTGCTTGTCGGTAGCGAAGCCGAAGTCGTAGTCGATCACCTCGGTGACCTGCGCCGAGCCGTCGGGGGCCAGATCGGCCGTCGTCCACAGGCGCTCCACCCGCTCGTTGTCGCCGAAGCGGGCGCCGAGTAGCGCCACCGCGCCGACAGCCAGGCCGCCGCCGACCATCCAGGACACGTCGAGCCGCCGCCTGCTGGTGATCTGCATCGGCCCCGCAAGGTAGTGCCGTCCCCGCGCCCGCATGAGGGCGCTGGGCGCTGCTGGTCGGCCGTCGGCTCGGCCCGCGGTTCGGCCTCCGGCTCAGTCCTCGGGCGAGGGCCGGACCACCACCACCGGACAGGCGGCGTGCTGCACGCAGGCCATCGCCACCGAGCCGAGCACGAGGCGGCTGAGCCCCGTGCGGCCGTGGGAGCCGACCACCACCAGGTCCGCCGACTCGGCCACCTCCACCAGGGTCCTAACAACCCGCGCGTCCGTCGCGGCTTCGCCGGCGAGCACGGTGGTTAGTTGGGTGGCTGGTCGATGTCGAGGGAGATGATCTCGACGGCACCATCGGCCGCCAGCACCGTGTAGACGGCGACGGTGGGCACGAGTGCACCGGCCGTGATCAGTACCCGCAGCCCCGGCCGCGACGGGACGGCGAGGGTGACGGACTCGTAGTCCTGCGCCAAGCGGTCGATGATCCGGGGGAGCTCGTGGAGCAGGAAGTCGGTGGCCGACGGCTGCCCGGCGGCGGTCCGTCCGCCGGGCAGTAGCTCGTCGAGGCGGTCGAAGAAGCTGGGCGCGACGCGTACCAGCCGCCGCTGGCTCATTCAGCGCCGCTGCTGCTGGTCGAGTTCGTCAGCGAGGCGCTGCGCGGTGGCGATCACCTTGTGCCGGAACCCCTCGGGGACCTCGTCCCAGTCGGTCACGATGCGCTCGTCGATGACCGCGGCCCGCTGGTCGGGTGTCATCTCGTCCATCTCCGCGGCAGTGATCAGCCGTCGAGCCTCGTCGGCCATGAGACCCGAGGCTAACCGCCCGAGGCCGCCCATGGCGGGGATGGGGGGGCCCGGTCAGGTGCCGTCGCCGGTGGTGTGGGCGTTGTGCCAGGCGTCCCACACCTCGGGCCGCAGACGCCCGCGGTCCGGTACGGGGATGTTGTTGGCGCGAGCCCACGCCCGGACCTCGGCGGTCGACGGCCCGGGCGCGTCGGGGGCGTCATGGAGTTCGTGGGTGGCGGCTGTGGCGATGCGGGCGAGTGCGGCGGGTTCGCTGTGCGCCCAGGTGTGGGCGGCGGCGAGGTACCGGTAGCTCCAGACCTCGGCGAGCTGGCGGGTCTCGCAGAACACGATCGGCACTGTGGGCCAGCGCACTTGGTACTCGGCTAGGCCGTCGGCGACGACGGCGGGGCGGACGCGGTCGAGCTTGAAGATCTGCGAGTAGCGGTCCTCGATGACCAGCGCGGCCCGGGGTAGGGCGGCGAGGTCGCCCAGGGCGTAGTGGAGCTTGCCGCCGGTGAGACTCGCGA
>DASQUY010000434.1:0-7771 GCA_035641055.1 Acidimicrobiales bacterium
CAGGTGGGCGACGGCATCGCCCTCTTCGCCGACGCCCTCAACAAGGCGGCAGTAGGCCGATGAAGATCACCGCCATCCACCCGACCCCCGTGTGCGTCCCCCTGGTCGAGGACGAGCTCTGGGCGTTCGGGGGCCGCCGTGCTCTCGTCAGCGTCATCGTCGAGGTGAGCACCGACGAGGGCGTCGTGGGCCTGGGGGAGGCGCCGGCCTACCCCACCGCCGAGGTCGTGCTCGCCGTGCTCCGGTCGCTGGACGACCTGGTCGTCGGCGAGGACCCGCGGCGCATCGAGCGCATCGTGCGGCGGATCGACGCCGTCGGTACCTGGCACCATGTGCGCGCCACGAGCCCCGCCATCGCCGCCGTCGAGATGGCGTGCTGGGACATCGTGGGCAAGCTGAGCGGGCAGCCGCTGGTGAACCTGTTCGGCGGCCCGGTGCGCGACGAGGTCGAGTACTTCTGGTACCTGGTCCGCAAGGATCCCGACGCCATGCGGGCGGACGCCCGGGTCGCGGTGGAGCGGGGCTTCAACACCCTCTACATGAAGGTCGGCTGGGACGATCCCCGGGCCGACGTCGAGATCGTGGAGGCCGTGCGTGACGGCGCCGGGCCCGGCGCACGCCTCCGCATCGACGCCAACGAGGCGTGGTCGCCCGCCGCCACCCTCCGCATCGTCCGCCAGCTCGAGCGATTCGACCTCGAGTTCGTCGAGCAGCCCACCTCGGCCCGGAACCTCGCCGAGATGGCCTACGTGCGGGGGCGCTTGAGCGTGCCCGTCCTCGCCAACGAGGCGACGTGGACCCGGGAGGACGTGCTCGCCGTCGTGCAGGCCGGCGCCGCCGACGCGGTGTCGCTCGACAACCAGATGGACGGCGGCCTGCTCAACATGAAGCGCGCCGCCGGCATCGCCGAGGCCGCAGGGGTGTCCGCCGTCAAGCACAGCCTGGGCGAGCTGGCCATCGCCACCACGGCCGCGGCCCACGTCCTCGCGTCGACACCCAACTTCCTCCACGCCAACCAGTCGTACGCGGCGCTGCTGGCCGACGACGTCACCCCGGGCGGCGCGCTGTCCTACGAGCGCGGGAGGCTGCGGGTGCCGGACGGCCCGGGAATCGGCGTCGCCCTCGATCGGGACCGCCTCGCGGCGCACGCCGAGCGCTACCGCACCGAGGGCGCCGCCGCCGGCTTCCACGACCCGGCCCGCCTCGTCGACACCCCGCTCATCCCCAAGCGGTAGTCACCGACCGAACTTGCGGTGCTTACGGGGGCTATAGCCCCTCTAACCACCGCAAGTTCGGCGTTTAGTTGATCACGATGGGGGTGCGGCGGGTGGTCGTGAGCAGCTCGCCGCCCGCTGACGTGACGATCACCGTGTCGGACAGGACGTAGTCGGGCACGCCCGCGCCGAGCAACCACGACAGGACGTGGAAGACCATCCGCTCGCGGATCTCCATCGTGCTGCCGGAGCGGAGGCCCAGCACCGTGCCGATGCCGAGCCAGCTCGGCGGGAACCCGATGCCGACGCTGTAGCCGCAGTGGTGCCGGCCGTACGCCCCGGGGCCGAGGGCGTCGTCGATCACCGCCTGCCAGGCGTCGTAGACGTCGCCGCTGGTGACCCCCGGCCGGAGCGCGCCGGTGACCGCGTGGAGCCCGGTCAGCGCGATCTCCGCCGAGCGTTCGATGCCGGCCGGGGGGGCGCCCATGTACGCCATGCGCGCCAGCGGGGCGTGGTAGCGCTGCACCGACGCCGAGAGCTCCATGAACAGGCTGTCGCCAGGCACCAGCGTGGCGTCGCGCCACGTGGTGTGCTCGTGCAGCAGGTATCGCTTGGAGCGCACCAGCGGCGCGAAGCCTGGGTGCTCGCTGCCGCCGTCGACCATTGAGCGCATGACCTCGGCGGCGACCTCGCGCTCGTTCACGCCGACCCCGGCCTCCTCGATCCCCGCGCGGATGGCGCGGTCGGACAGCGCCGCCGCCCGCCGGACAGAGGCGATCTCGAGGGGCGACTTGACGCGCCGGATCTCCTCCACGACCCCGGAGCCGTCGGACCAGGCGATGTCGGGCAGCCGCTCCTGCATGGCCTCCCAGATGACGGGCGGGAAGAACATGCTCCCGAGCTCGACGCCGACGCGGGCGGAGGTCAGCCGACCCTGGTGGAGGGCGTGCACCACCGCGGTCCACGGCTGCTCGTGGTCGCCGAAGCCGACGTGCTCGACGTGCGGCGCCTGGTCGTTGATCGTCACCCGCTCCATCGAGCGGGTGACGAGGAGCGGCTGGCCATCGAGTGGGAACACCAGCATCGTGAAGGCGAAGTAGCCCTGGTGGCTGAGGCCGACCAGGTAGTAGATGTTCTCCGGGCTCATGACCAGCAGGGCGTCGAGGCCGTGCTCGCTCATCGCCTTGCGGACGGCGTCGACGCGGGCGTCGTACTCCTCGACGGGGAACATCGAGTGGACACTGCTCATGACGGCCTACTCCAAGCTCACGAAACGGATCTCGGTCATCTCCCGCACCGTGTAGGCGGGGCCCTCCCGGGTGTTTCCCGACTCGCGCACGCCGCCGTAGGGCTGCTGGTCGGCCCGGAAGGTCGGGACCTCGTTGAGGAGCACGCCCCCGAACTGCAGCGTGCGGGCCGCCCGCAGCGCCTTGGACAGGTCGTGCGTGAAGACGCCGGCGTGGAGCCCGTACTCGGTGTCGTTGGCCAGCGCCAGGGCCTCGTCGAAGTCGGCGTAGGGGAGCGTGACGACCACCGGTCCGAACACCTCGCGGGCACAGAGGTTGCTGTCCGGCGGCGCCCGGTCGACGACGGTCGGCCGGAGGACGCCGTCGTCGGTCAGGGTGCCGCCGGTGACGAGCTCGGCCCCGCGGGAGGTCGCCTCCTCGATCCAGCCCTGGATGCGGTCCGCCTCGGCCGGGCGGATGAGCGGCCCGACCTCGGTCGCCTCGTCCCGCGGGTCGCCGAGCACCAGCGACTCGGCCGCCCGGGCGAGCCGCGCCACCAGGTCCTCGTGGACGGCCCGGTGCACGATGACCCGCTGCACGGAGATGCAGCTCTGCCCGGCGTGGGCGAAGCCCGCCACGCGCACCTTGCCGGCGACGATGTCGAGGTCGGCATCGGGCTCGACGACGACCGGCGAGCTGGCGCCGAGCTCGAGCGCCACTTTCTTGCGGGGCGCGGCGGCCGCGATCGCCCACCCGACCGGGGCGCTCCCGGTGAACGTGACCATGGCCGGCACGTCGTGCGCCACCAGCGGTTCGCCCGCCTCCTTCCCGCCGTCGGTCACGACCGAGATCCAGTCCGGCGGCAGGCCGGCCTCGACGAGCAGGTCGACGAGCCGGAGGCCCGACAGCGGCGTCTGCGGCGCCGGCTTGAGCACCACCGGGCAGCCGGCGGCCACGGCCGGCGCCAGCTTGTGGGCCACGAGGTTGAGCGGGAAGTTGAAGGGTGTGATCGCGGCGACGACGCCGATCGGGACCCGCAGCGCGAACCCGACCTTCCCGGCCCCGGAGGCCGTCCCCTCCATCGGGATCATCTCGCCGGTCAGCCGGCGCGCCTCGAGGGCGGCGAACGTGAGCGTGTCGGACGCCCGGGCCGCCTCCACGCGGGCGGTGCGGATCGGCTTGCCCGACTCGAGCGTGATCGTCTCGGCGAGCTCGTCGGTCCGCTCGCGCAGGAGCGCCGCGGCCCGCTCCAGCACCGCGGCCCGTTCGTGCTGTGGGAAGTCGTCGCGGCGGAGGGCGGCGGTTGCCGCCTGGCACGCGCGGTCCACCTCGTCGGGACCGCACCGGGGCACCACCCCGACGACGTCGCCGCCGTAGGGGTTCGTCACCTCGACGGGGGTGCCCGTCCCGGTCGTGACGGGCTCGCCCCCGATCGGGACGGCCATCTGCTCCATCTGGTCCTCCTGCTCCTTCATCGCTGGGGGTCTGGTGGCGGTCAGGTCTCGCCGAGCATCGCTGGGCGCCGGCCGAGGGGATGCGCCCGCTCGTAGGCGGCGGCGGCCCGCAGGACCAGCGTGTCGGCATGGCGCGGGCCCACGATCTGGAGCCCGACGGGCAGGCCGGCCGCGGTGAGCCCGCAGGGGACCGACGCGGCCGGCTGCTGGGTGAGGTTGAACGGATAGCTGAACGGGGTCCACGTCGGCCAGCGGTCGTCCGCCCACCCGGGAGGGACGTCGACGCCGGCCGCGAACGCCGGGACCGGCAGCGCCGGCGTGACCAGCAGGTCCCAGTCCCGGTGGAAGTCGCCCATCCGCACGCCGAGGTCGGCGCGCCGCCGCTCCGCCTCGGCGTGGGCGACGGCCGAGTACCGGCGGCCGTCCTCGACGGCGCGCCGCAGCCCGGGGTCCAGGAGCTCGAGCTGCTCGTCCGTGTAGCCGCGGGTCACGGCCGCCACGCCGGTGTTCCACAGCAGCTCGTAGTCCGGGAGGGGGTCGTCGAAACCGGGGTCGCGGGCGTCGACCTTGGCCCCCAGCTCCCCGAGGGCGTTTGCCGCCCGACCGGTGAGCTCGGCGACCTCGGGGTCCACGGCGACGTACCCCAGCGCGGGGCTGTAGGCGATGCGCACGCCTGTCAAGCCGTCGTCCGCCTGGCGGCTTACGGCCGCCGCGTACCCGGCATCGGGCGGCGGCAGGGCCGCCCAGTCCCGGGCGTCGGGCCGGGCCATTACGTCGAGCATGAGGGCAACGTCCCCCACGCTACGGGCGAGCGGGCCGGCGTGGGCGAGCGTGCCGAACGGCGACGGGGGCCAGTGCGGCACGCGGCCGAACGTCGGCTTGATGCCGGCGAGCCCACAGAACCCGGCCGGGATCCGGATCGATCCCCCGCCGTCGGTCCCGGTGGCGAGCGTCGCCATGCCCAGCGCCACCGCGGCGGCGCTGCCCCCGCTCGATCCCCCGGCCGTGCGGGAGGGGTCCCAGGGGTTGCGGGTCACGCCGTGCAGCGGGGAGTCGGTGACGCCCTTCCACCCCAGCTCCGGGGTGGTCGTCTTCCCGACGAGCACGGCGCCGCTGTCCCGCAGGGCGGCGACTGCGGGGGCGTCGACGTCCCACGGCTGGTCGCGGTCGATGAGCTTCGACCCCTTCAGCGTCGGCCAGCCGCAGGTGAGGAACACATCCTTGATGGCCACCGGCACGCCGTCGACAACACCGGCCGGCTCGCCGCGGGCCCACCGGGACTCGGAGGCCCGCGCCTGAGCCCGGGCCGCCTCCGCATCGACGAGACAGAAGGCGTTGACCGCACCGTCGTGGCGCTCGATCCGCGCCAGCACCGCGTCGGTCGCCTCGACCGGTGACAGCTCGCGAGCGGCAAACCGCCGGACCAGCTCGGTGGCGGGGAGCAGGGCGGGGTCAGCCATCGCGCACCGGCGCCATCGCCGCGGCCTTGTCCACGATGTTCGACAGCGGGTCGCCGCGCTGCCAGCGGCGGAAGTTGTCGAGGAAGACGGCCGAGAACGCCTCTTCCCAGCCGGCGAAGTCGCCGGCCATGTGCGGGGAGACGACGACCTGGTCCATCCCCCAGAAGGGATGGTCGGCGGGCAGCGGCTCGCGCACGAAGACGTCGAGCGCCGCACCGGCCAACCTCCCGGACTGGAGGGCGTCGAGCAGCGCGCCCTCGTCCACGACCGCCCCGCGGGCGACGTTCACGAGCCGCGCCCCGGGCGGGAGCGCCGCCAGCTCGGCGGCGCCGATCATCCGATGGGTCTTTGCGGTGTGCGGGACGCACACCACGGCAAAGTCTGCGCCGGACAGGGCCTGGCGCAGGGAGCCGGGGCCGACCACGCGCTCGAACACGTCGTCGCCGTGCCGGGGTACCTGGGCGACGCCCTCGACGTGCATGCCTGCGGCCCGGCACAGCCGGGCAACCGCCTGCCCGATCGATCCCGCCCCGACCACGACCACGCGGCGGCCCGCCAGCCGCTCGGTGTCCCGGTGACGCCATTCCCGCCGGTCCTGGAGGCACAGCGTCCCGTGGAGATCCTTCACGAACATCAGGATCGCGCCGAGCACCCACTCCGCGATCGCGGCGTCGAGCACGCCTCGCGTGTTGGTGACCACGACGTCGCTGTCCACCAGCTCGGGAAAGAGCACGGCATCGACGCCGGCACTGGCGGCGTGGACCCAGCGCAGCCTGCGGACCGCGGGCCACGCCTCGGCCAGCCACCGCCGGCGGACGTCCCACACGCAGCAGACATCGGCGTCGCGCACCGCCTCGACGAGCCCGGCGGCGCCGCGCGCCAGGCGGACGTCGGCCACCTCGCCGAGGGCATCGAGGCCGGCGGGCATATCCCCGTCCTCGTCGACGAGCACGGCCACGACGTGGCACTCGGCGTCCCGGCGGTCACCGATGCCCATCGCCAGCCCCACGTTCCACGCCCTTTCTCGAGTCTTGTGCCGAGGTCCTGTGGCCGGGAGCCTGTATCGGCCGTCCCGGCAGTCTATTGTCGACAATCATACGACTCCCACACCAATTTGGAGCCGCGGCCGATGGCCACCGCCAACCTGCCACCCGTCGAGCGAAAACCCACTCCCGGCGTGATCGCCGACACCATTCGCACCCGGATCATCGACGGCTCGTTCCCGCCCGGCACCCAGCTGGGCGAGGCGCAGCTCGCCGAGCAGCTCGAGGTGAGCCGGGGTCCCGTGCGCGAGGCCCTGCAACGCCTCGTCCAGGAGGAGCTACTTGAGGCCCGCCCGCACCGGGGCGTGTTCGTGGCCGAGCTCGACGCGGGCGACATCGCCGACGTCTACCGGGCCCGGCGGGCGGTGGAGCGGGCGGCCGCCGAGCTGATCGTCGAGCGGGACGACGACGGGGCCCTCGAGCCCCTGGCACGCCTGGTGGAGCGCATGAGTGGCGCCGCCCAGCGGGGACGCTGGGGCAACGTGGTCGACCTCGACCGCCGCTTCCACGAGGTGCTCGTGGACGCCGCCGGCAGCAAGCGCCTGTCCCGCATGTACCGCACGCTGCTCGCCGAGACGGCCATGTGCATGGCGGCGCTGGAGGGCGCCTACCCGGCGCGCCGCGAGATCGTCCGCGAGCACCAGCGCCTGCTGGAGGCGCTGCAGGGTGACGAGCTGGCGCCCGTGCTGGCCTGCATCGACGAGCACCTCGACCGGGCCGTGCGCCAGCTGGCGCAGCTGCCGCTCGTCCAAACGTGAACCTGCGGTGGTTAGGGATGCTATGGCGTCCTTAACCACCGCAAGTTCGGGTGGGGGCCGGGAGTGTCAGTGGTCGTCCGTACGGTGGCGGCATGGTGCTCACCGCCGTCCTCGAGACACTGCTGCCCCTGCGGTGCCCCGCCTGCGGGGCGGCCGGGCCCGCACCCTGCGCTCGGTGCCTCCGGGGCATGGGGCGCCCACCGCGGGGTCCGGTGCCCGCCGGCCTCGACGGCTGCTGGTCGCTGCTGGCCTACGACGGGCCCGCCCGCGAGCTGGTCACCCGGCTGAAGTACCGCAACCACCGGGCCGCAGTGGCCTGGCTGGCCGACGGGATGGCGGCGCTGCTGGAACCCCCGCCCGGTGTCGTGGTCACGTGGGCGCCGACGAGCGAGCGACGACGGCGGGCGCGGGGCTTCGACCAGGCCGAGCTCCTCGCTGCGGCCGTGGCCCGGCGTTGGGGCGTGCCGTGCCGCCGACTGCTCACCCGCTCGTCGGCGTCGCCGCCGCAGACGGGCCTGTCCCTGGCAGCCCGGCGCCGGGGTCCGACGTTCGCCGGGGCGCCCGGGGCGATCGACGCCGGTGCCGCGATCCTCGTCGACGACGTCGTGACGACCGG
>DASQUY010000435.1:0-5058 GCA_035641055.1 Acidimicrobiales bacterium
AGCATCATCGAATCGCTCCGGGTGCCCATCGACCTGGCCGTCGAGGAGATCAACGAGAACGGAGGCGTGCTCGGGGCCGACGTCGAGGTCGTCGGCGCCGACGACGGGACCGACGACCTGACCGTCGCCTCGTCCAGCTTCGACCGGTTGGTGAACACCGAGGGCGTGCCCGCGATCCTGGGCCCGGCCTCGTCGGACCTGAACGAGGGCCTCATGTCCGACATCGCCGGCAACGACGTCGTGGTGTGCACGGGCTCGGCGACATCGGCCGCCATTCAGGATCTGCCCGACGAGGACCATCACTTCCAGTTCCCGCCGAACGACAACCTGCAGGGCCCCGCCCTGGCCGAGGTCGTCAACAACGACGGCCACGGCAGCGTCGCGATCGAGGTGCGCAACGACGCCTACGGCACCGGCTTCGGCGACGCCCTCGCCGCCGCCCTCGAGGACGTCGGCGTCGAGGTGGTGCTCAACGAGGCCTACGACCCCGAGGCCGACAGCTTCACGGCCGAGGCCGGTCGCATCGCCGATGCCAGCCCGGACGCCGTCGTGATCATCGGCTTCGAGGAGGGCGGCCAGCTGATCGCCGACATGATCGAGGCCGGCATCGGTCCCGACGCGCTCCCCATCTACACGGCCGACGGCATGCAGGGATCGACCTTCTGGGAGAACGTCGGCAGCGAGCCGTCGGTCGTCGAGGGCATCAAGGGCACCGCCCCCGCCGCCGCCCCCGAAGGCGTCGAGCACCCCTTCCAGGAGGCGTTCGCCGAGACCGGCGTCGACACCATCTTCTCGTCGTACTACTACGACTGCGCCATCACCATGGCCTTGGCGGTCGAGTCCGCCGGTTCGACCGAGCCGGCCGCCGTCAGCGAGGCGGTGTTCGCGGTCACGAGCGGCGACAACGAGTGTGTCGGCTACGCCGAGTGCAAGGAGTTCCTCGACGCCGGCGAGACCATCAACGTCCAGGGGGCGTCCGGCGACCTCGAGCTGAACGAGAACGGCGCCGTGACCTCCGGTGCCTACGACGTCTGGGAGTACGACGCCGAGGGCGCGCCGGTCACCCTGGACGAGCCGCAGGTCGTCCTCGAGCTCTAGCAGCCGTTGACCGTGGGGGGAGGGAGTCCTCCCCCCACGGCCAGTCCCCTCAGTCCTACCCCGCCCGGCGGCCCAGGGTGCCGAGGTACAGGTCCACGACCTTGGGGTCGTGCAGCAGGGCGTCGCCGCCCCCCTGGTGGGCGTTGACGCCCTGGTCGAGCACGTAGGCGCGGTTCGAGAGCTCGAGGCAGCGCCGGGCGTTCTGCTCGACCATCAGCACCGCGACCCCGGCGTCGCCGATCAGCGCGATCCGCTCGAACACCTCGTCCTGGATCGACGGGGCGAGCCCGGCGGACGGCTCGTCCAGCAGCAGGATCGACGGCTCCATCATCAGCGCCCGCGCCATCGCCAGCATCTGGCGCTCACCGCCCGACAGCGAGTCGGCGCGGGAACCGAGGCGCGTGCCGAGACGGGGGAACATCTCGGTGACGATCTCGACCCGGGAGGCCATCCGGGGCGGGTCGAGGTAGCACCCCATCCGTAGGTTGTCCCGCACCGTCAGCGACGGGAACACGTTGTCGCGCTGCGGCACGTACCCGAGGCCGCGCCGGACCAGGTGGTGCGCGGCCAGGTCGGTGATCGCCTCGCCTCGCAGCGTCACCCGCCCCGATCGCACCGGGACGATCCCCACGATGGCCTTGATGAGCGTCGACTTGCCGGCGCCGTTGGGCCCGATGATGCCGACCACCTCGCCCTCCCCGACTGCGACCGAGCACCCGCGCAGGATGTCGATCCCCGGGAGGTACCCGGCCACGACGTCCTCGGCCACCAGCAGGTCGCCACGTGTCCCGCTCCCACGGCCGCTCGGGCCGGGCTCGGGACGCTCGCTCATGTCAGATCTCCCGACCGGCCGTCCCCCGACGCGGCCCGCTCCCGCTCGGCGAAGCGGGTCCCGAGGTAGGCGTCGATGACCGCCGGATTGGCGATGCAGTCGCCGTGCCGACCCTCGGCGATCACCGCCCCCTCGGCCAGCACCACGACCCAGTCGCTGATCGTCTGCACGACGTCCATGTCGTGCTCGACGAACACGACCGTCCGGCCCTCGTCGCGCAGCGCCGTGATGTGGCCCAGCAACGACTCGACGAGCACCGGGTTCACGCCGGCGGTCGGCTCGTCGAGCATGACGAGCTGGGGGTCGACCATGAGCGCCCGGGCGAGCTCGAGCAGCTTGCGCTGACCGCCCGAGAGCGTGCCGGCGTAGTCGTCGGCCTTGTCGGCCAGGTCGACCCGGTCCAGCAACTCCCGCGCCCGCTCGGTGACCTCCGTCTCCTGGGCCTGCCACCGCGATCGCGTGAGCGCCGACCAGAACCGCTCACCCCGCTGCCCGGTGGCGGCCAGCCGCATGTTGTCGAGCACGGACATCCGTGCCAGGGCCCGCGTGAGCTGGAAGGTCCGCACCATCCCCAGGCGGGCGACCCGGTGGGCACTCAGCTCGTGGATGGGCCGCCCGTCGAAGGACCAGGTGCCGTGGTTGGCGCGCTCGAAGCCGGTCAGCACGTTGAACAGGGTGGTCTTGCCGGCGCCGTTGGGGCCGATCATCGCCGTGATCGACCCCCGCTGCACTTCGAGCCGCTCGACGTCGACGGCAATGACTCCGCCGAACGACTTCCGGACATCGGTGACCGTCAGGACCGGGTCGGGCTTGGCTGCGCCCGGCACCGGCTCGATCCCGGTGGTGTCGGGCACGATCTCAGCCGACATCGACGAGGGCCTCCTGGCGACGGCCCAGCAGCCCCTGGGGGCGGAAGGCGACGAGCAGCAGCAAGACCAGGCCGACGACCGCGAACCGGACGTTCCCCAGATCCGTGGGGGAGATGTAGCGGCCGGCGAAGCTGCCGGGCTCGATCGCCTGGCGCATCAGGCTGTCGAAGGCTTGGAGGATGAACCAGAACAGCACCGCGCCCACCACGGGCGCGAAGACGCGGCCCGGCCCGCCGAGGATCAGCGCCGTCCACACGAAGAACGTGACGATGGGCCGCCAGAAGGCCGGGTCGACGAAGTTGGCGTTGACCACCAGGATGATCCCCCCGAAGGCGGCGATGACGCCGCCGACGGCGAGGCTCTGGAGCTTGTAGGCGAACACGCTCTTGCCGAGGCTGCGGGCGGCGTCCTCGTCCTCACGGATGGCGCGCAGGACCCGGCCCCACGGGCTTCGAGCCAGGAGCGCCACCAGCAGGGTGAAGAGTGCGACGAGCACCCAGCCGACGAGGATGATCCAGAGCCGGTTGGCGGTGAACTCCAGCGAGCCGATGCCGTACCGTCCGGCGGGGATCGGGTTGAGGTCGTAGAAGGCCCCGGCGAATCCGCCGATGCCCTGTGGCCCTCCCGTGATCCCCTCGAACGTCTGCGAGCGCACCACGATCCGGAGGATCTCTGCGGTGGCGATGGTGACGATGGCCAGGTACTCGGCGCGCAACCGCAGGGTCGGGATGCCGAGGACCACGGCGAGGACGACGGCGGCCGCCACCCCCAGGAGGACGGCGGCGAAGAACGGCAGCCCCAGCTCGGCCACCCCGATGGCGGTGCCGTAGGCGCCGACGAGCAGGAAGGCGACGAGGCCGAAGTTCAGCAGCCCCGTGAACCCGAACTGCACGTTGAGGCCGATCGCCGCCAGGGCGTAGACGATGGCCGGGATGCCGACGGCCGCTCGGAGCCCGTCGACGAACGCCTGCCCGAAGTCCATCAGCGCGTGACCTCCGTGGTCGGTGTCCTGCGCCCGCTCATCCGATGCGTTCCCGGACGCCCAGGATCCCCTGCGGTCGCAGGAGCAGGACCAGGATGAGCGCCGCCAGCGCGACCGCCACCTTGAACTCGGCGGAGATCCACAGGGTGCTGAGCTCGCTGGCCAGCCCCACCACCAGGCCACCGACCATCGGGCCGTACACCGAGCCGACACCGCCGAGGATGACGGCGGCGAAGATCGTGAGCAGCAGGCTGAACCCCATGTCCCACTGGATCGCCTGCGTGACCCCGAACACGATCCCGCCGACGGCGGCGAGGGCGGCGGCGACGACCCAGACCATGAGGATCACTCGCTGGACGTCGATGCCGGACGATTCGGCCAGGTCGCGGTTGTCGGACACCGCCCGGATCGCCGTGCCCGGCCGGGTCCACTGGAGGGCGGCGGCGACGGCCACGAGCACGGCGACGGCCAGCGGGATGAGCACGAGGTCCTTGGGGGGGAACACGAGCGGACCCCAGGACCAGGTCGACTGGGCGGCGTACTGCTGGAACGTGCGGGGGCTGGTGTCGTAGATGACGGCGAACCCGTAGCGGAAGAACAACCCGAGCCCGATCGAGACGACCATCAGGGAGACCAGCCCGATGCGGCGCCGCTCGAGTGGGCGCCACACGCCGATCCGCATGGCTCCGCCGACGGCGCCCGCGACCACCGCCGCCAGGAGCGCGGCGAACACGAGAGTGAGGGTGGGCCCGATCGTGGGCGAGTTGAAGAACCAGGCGGCCAGCGCCCCGAAGGTGACCAGCTCGGCGTGGGCGAAGTTGACGAGGCCGGTGGTGCTGAACACGAGCGCGAGGCCGATCGACGCGAGGGCCACGACCAGGCCGAACTTGAGCCCGTTCCAGGACGTGTTGGTGAGGCGGTCGACGAACGGGACGGAGCCGCCCGTCGCCTCGTCGAAGCGGAACGTGACCCGTTGCTCGCGGCCCGGTGAGACCCGGACGTTGTCGAAGACGTTCCTGTCGGGATCGACCAGCTCCACTCCCTCGGGCAGGCTGTCGGTGTCCAGCTCGACCTCGTAGGTGCCGGGCTCGGTGACCTCCAGCCGCCAGGCGCCGTCGGCGTCGGTCACGCCCTCGCCGATGTCCGCGCCCTCGAGGCGGACGCGGACGCTGGCCCCCTCCACGGGTTCGCCGCCGGCGGTGAGCTCGCCGTAGATGGCCTGCTCGGCCTCGGTGAGCGCGGTGTCCTCGTCCTCCTCGTCCTCGCCGTCGGTCCGG
>DASQUY010000436.1:0-6685 GCA_035641055.1 Acidimicrobiales bacterium
GGCGGGGCCCCGCCCCAGCGCACATCGCCGGCATCGGGCCGGGTCAGTCCCAGGGCGATGCGCATCGTCGTGGTCTTGCCGGCGCCGTTGCGCCCCACGAAGCCGTGCAGCCGGCCGCCGGCCACCCGCATCGACGTGCCGTCGAGGGCGACCACGTCGCCGTACCGCTTGGACAGGCCGGTCAGCTCGAGCATGGGCGCGTCATCGGCTCAGATCCCACAGGTCGGTGATGGCGACGCCGAGCTCAGCTAGGAGCTGGCGGAGCAGGGGTAGCGACAACCCGACCACGTTGCCGGGGTCGCCGTCAATCCCGTCGACGAAGGGCGCGCCGTAGCCGTCGATCGTGCACGCCCCGGCGACGGCGAGCGGCTCGCCGGTGGCGATGTAGGCCTCGATCTCGGCCTCGGTAGGGCTGCCGAAGCGCACGACCGTCTCGGCCACGCCGGTCACACACCGTCCGCTGGCGACCTCGACGACCGCGTGGCCCGTGACGAGGACTCCCGATCGGCCACGCTGCGCCTGCCACCAAGCCCGGGCCTCGGCGGCCGACGCCGGCTTGCCGCGCGCCTCGCCGTCGATCGACAGCAGCGAGTCGCAGCCCACGACGACCGTGCGCTGGGCGCCGCCCGTCGTCCGGCGGGGGGCCACCGCCCGGGCCTTGCGTTCCGCCCGGGCCCGGGCCGTGGCGGCGGGCGTCGGCCCGGTCACCGCTTCCTCGGCCACGCCGCTCGCAACGACCTCGGGTGCCAGCCCGGCGGCTCGCAGCAGCGCCAGGCGGCCCGGGGATGCCGAGGCGAGGACGAGGTGGTGGCTGGGGGCGCCGCTGACCATCCCGCCCAGCCTGGCACGAGGGGCTGCGAGCGCCGGCTACGGGTTGTACGAGCGACCCGGCCGCCCGGCCCGTGCCGGGGACGGGAAGGTAGCCTGACCCGGATGGACGCGCCGCCTCCCGATCCCCACAAGCTGCTGGCCCACTGGATGGAGTGGGAGCGCGGGGAGACGCCACCGGGGCGCGTGATGTCCAGCCTCAAGACCGGGGGGCTGCGCGAGCTGCTCGAGACGCTGGCGGCCCAGGCGGAGACCGCCGGGTCGGGCGCCGATCCCGGTGGCTGACCGGCGGCCGGCGGCCGGCTCGCCCGGCCGCGTCACCGCACGCCAGGCGGCCGAGCTGGGGTTGCCCGGGTGGCCCGCACCGGGCGAGAAGCCGGCGAGCCCGCCCGTGCCGGTGCCGGCCGGCCGGGGCGGCGCCCAGCGGATCCCCCGGCCGTACAACGCCCGCCCCGGCGCCCGGGCGCCCTGGGCCCACCTGCCGCCCGAGCACCGCCGTCCGGCCGTGGCCGACATGGTCTCGGCGCTGGCGTCGCTGGGCCCACCCCGGCCGTGCGCCCGCGAGCTCGACAACACCCCCGCCCATCCGTCGGCGGTGCTCGCCCCGCTGTACGACGACGCCGGGCGGGCGGTCGTGGTGCTCACCCGGCGGACGTGGGGCCTGAGCACCCACCAGGGCGAGGTGAGCTTCCCGGGTGGCCGGGTGGACGGGGGCGAGACCCCCGTCGAGGGGGCCCTCAGGGAGGCGAACGAGGAGATCGACCTCGACCCGTCCACGGTGCAGATCGTCGGCGAGCTCGACCACCTGGCCACGGTGTCGAGCTGGTCGTTCATCGTGCCCTACGTGGGTGCGCTCCCGGGGCGACCCCACCTGGACCCCAACCCGCACGAGGTCGACGCCGTCCTCCACGTGCCGCTGGCGGAGCTGCTGGATCCCGGCAACTTCCGGGAGGAGATCTGGACGTTCCCCGAGGGCGGAGCCCGGCCGATCACGTTCTTCGAGCTGGTGGGCGACACCGTCTGGGGGGCCACCGCCTCCCTGCTCCGGCAGCTCCTCGGCGTGGTGACCGGCACGCTGGGCCGCGGCGACCTCGCCCACGACTGATCACATCTCACCAACTCCCGTAGTTGGGCGCTTCCTTGGTGATCGTGATGTCGTGGGGGTGCGACTCCTGCCGGCCGGCGGCGGTGATGCGCACGAAGCGGGCGCCCCGCTGCAGGTCGGCCACGCTGGCGGCGCCGCAGTAGCCCATGGCCGCCCGGAGGCCGCCGACGAGCTGGAACAGCACGTTGGCGACCGGGCCCTTGTAGGCCACCCGGCCCTCGATGCCCTCGGGCACCAGCTTGTCGGTGTCGATCACCTCGCCCTGGAAGTAGCGGTCCTTCGAGAAGGACCGGGCCTTCATGGCGCCCATCGACCCCATGCCCCGGTACTCCTTGTAGCGCTCGCCCTGATGGAGCACGACCTCGCCGGGCGATTCGTCCACCCCGGCCAGCAGGCTGCCCAGCATCACCGCGTCGGCCCCGGCGGCGATGGCCTTGGCCATGTCGCCCGAGTACCTGATGCCGCCGTCGGCGATGACCCTCACCCCGTGCCGGGCCGCGGCCACCGCGCAGTCGTACGTGGCCGTGAGCTGGGGGACACCCACGCCGGCCACGACCCGGGTGGTGCAAATTGTCCCGGGGCCAACGCCGACCTTCACGCCGTCGGCGCCGACGCCGACGAGGGCGTCGACCGCCTCGGGGGTGGCGACGTTGCCGGCGATCACCTCGACCGGGAGCGCCCCCTTCACCTGCTTGACGGCGTCGAGCACCGCCTGGCTGTGGCCGTGGGCGGTGTCGACGACCAGCACGTCGGCCCCGATGTCGACGAGCCGCTCGGCCCGCTCGAGCGCGTCGGGTCCGACACCCACCGCCGCGCCCACCCGCAGCCGGCCCCGCCCGTCCTGGGTGGCGTGCGGGAAGTCGATGCGCTTCTTGATGTCCTTGACCGTGATGAGCCCCTTGAGCAGCCCGTGGTCGTCGACGATCGGCAGCTTCTCGATGCGATGCCGCCAGAGGATGTCCTTGGCGTCCTCGAGCGTGGTGCCGAGCGGCGCCGTCACGAGCGGCGGCCGGCGCATGACGTCGGCGACGGGTTGGTCGACGTCCTCGATGAACCGCAGGTCGCGGTTGGTGAGCAGCCCTACCAGGTGGCCGTCGGCGTCGGTGATGGGTACCCCCGAGATGTGGTACCGGGCCATCACCTCCAGAGCGTCGGCGACCAGCGCCTCGCCGGGCAGCGTCACGGGGTCGACGATCATGCCCGACTGGCTGCGCTTGACCTTGTCGACCTCGGCCACCTGGTCGTCGATCGACAGGTTGCGGTGGATCACGCCGAGGCCGCCGGCCCGGGCCAGGGCGACCGCGAGCGGGGCCTCGGTGACCGTGTCCATGGCCGCCGACACCACGGGGACGGCCAGCTCGATGCCCGGCGTCAGCCGGGTGCTCGTGTCGACCTCGGCGGGCAGGATCCGCGACTCGGCCGGCACCAGCAGCACGTCGTCGAAGGTCAGGCCCTCCTTGGCGAACTTCGTCGGGTGGTGCTCGCCGGCGTCGGGCTCCGGCGGAAACGGACTGGCAGGGGCCTCCATGGAGTGAGTGTAGTGGAGCGCCGATACCTTCCCGAGGATGGCTCCATCCTCGTACCACATGACGCCCGACGAGCTGCGCCGCTGGGGGCACGCCGCCGTCGACTGGGTGGCCGACTACTGGGCCGGCATCGAGCGGCACCCGGTCCTCCCCGACGTGGCGCCGGGAGACGTGCGGTCGTGGCTGCCGCCCTCGCCCCCGGCGGAGCCCGAGCCGTTCGACGCGGTGCTCGCCGACCTCGACCGGGTGGTCGTGCCCGGCACCACGCACTGGCAGCATCCGGGGTTCCACGCCTTCTTCCCCGGCAACACCTCGGGCCCGGCCGTGCTGGGCGACATCGTGTCCGCCGGCCTCGGCACGCAGGGGATGCTGTGGCAGTCCGGCCCCGCCTGCACCGAGGTGGAGACCCACGTGCTCGACTGGATGGTCGAGGCGCTCGGACTGCCCGTGCGCTTCCTGTCCTCGGGATCGGGGGGCGGCGTGATCCAGGACACCGCCTCGTCGTCGACCCTGTGCGCCCTCGTCGCCGCCCGGGAGCGGGCGATCGCCGCCGGCGCCGGCATCGACCGCCTCGTCGTGTACTCCTCGGTGCAGGCCCACTCCTCGTTCGAGAAGGGCGCCCGCATCGCCGGGCTGCGGACCGAGCAGGTGCGGCTGGTCGACGTCGACGACGCCTTCGCCCTGCGCCCCGACCGGCTGGCCGAGGCCGTCGCCGCCGACCGGGAGGCCGGCCGGGTGCCGTGCGCGGTCATGGCCACCGTCGGCACCACCGGCTCGCTGGCGGTCGACCCCGTGCCCGCCGTGGCCGACGTGGCCGATCGGGAGGGCCTGTGGCTGCACGTCGATGCGGCCATGGCCGGCTCCGCCACGGTCTGCCCGGAGCACCGGGGATTGCTCGCCGGCCTCGACCGGGCCGACAGCTACGTGATGGATCCCCACAAGTGGCTGTTCACCACCCTCGACTGCTCGCTGCTGTGGGTGGCGGATCGCTCGGCGCTCACCGACGCGTTGTCGATAACGCCCGAGTACCTGCGCAACCAGGCCAGCGCGTCGGGCGAGGTCATCGACTACCGGGACTGGCACGTGGCCCTGGGCCGCCGCTTCCGGGCGCTGAAGCTGTGGTTCGTGCTCCGGTGGTACGGCGTGGAGGGGCTGCGCCACCACGTGCGCGAGCACGTCCGCCTCGCCGGGGAGCTGGCCGACCGCATCGCCGCCGACCCCCGGCTCGAGCTGGCGGCCGCGCCGAACCTCAACCTCGTGTGCCTCCGCCACCGGGACGGGGATGGGGCGACCGAGGCGCTGCACCGGGCCCTCAACGCCACCGGGCGCGTGTACCTGACGCACACCACGCTGGCGGGCCGCTACGTGCTGCGCGCCAGCATCGGCGCCTGGACGACCGAGCAGCGCCACGTCGACGCCCTGTGGGGCCTCATCGACGAGCTCGCGTGACCCGTACCTTGCGAACTTGCGGTGGTTAAGGGGGCTATGACCCCTCTAACCACCGCAAGTTCGGAGGTGGGGGCGTCGTTACACTCGGGTTCTCCCGGCCCACCAGGCGAGACGAGGTGATCCATGGCCGAGGTCGACATCGGCATCGGCAAGAGCGCGCGGCGGGCCTACCGGCTCGATGACGTGTCGATCGTGCCCAGCCGCCGCACCCGCGATCCCGAGGACGTCGACATCTCCTGCGAGATCGACGCCTGGCGCTTCGAGATGCCCGTCCTCGGGGCGCCCACCGACAGCGTCGTCTCGCCCGCCACGGCCGTCGAGCTGGGCCGGCTGCGATCGCTCGGCGTGCTGCACCTCGAAGGGCTGTGGACCCGCTACGAGCACCCCGAGAAGTACCTCGAGGAGATCGCTGAGCTGCCGGCGGCGACCGCTACCCGGCGGATGCAGGAGATCTACGCCGAGCCCATCAAGCCCGAGCTGGTCGGCTCCCGCATCGCCGAGGTCAAGGACGCCGGGGTCACCTGCGCCGTGGCCGTCACGCCCCATCGCACGCTCCAGCTGGCCGACGCCGTGCTCCGGGCGGAGCCCGACCTGCTGGTCATCCAGGCCACCATCGTGTCGGCCGAGCACGTGGCCCGCACCACCGAGCCGCTCAACCTCAAGGCCTTCATCCGCCACTACGAGCTGCCCGTGCTGGTAGGCGGGTGCACGTCGTACCAGGCGGCGCTGCACCTCATGCGCACGGGGGCGGCGGGTGTGCTCGTGGGGGCGGGGTCGGGGGCGGCCGCCGTCACTCGCGAGGTGCTGGGCGTGGGCGTGCCGTTGGCCACCGCCCTGGCCGACGCCCGGTCGGCCCGGATGCGCCACCTGGACGAGACCGGCGTGTACTGCCACGTGATCGCCGACGGCGGCGTGAGCACGGGTGGCGACATGGCCAAGGCCATCGCCTGCGGCGCCGACGCCGTGATGATCGGCACCCCCCTGGCCGCGGCCACCGAGGCGCCCGGCCGGGGCTGGCACTGGGGGATGGGCGCGGTGCACGCCACGCTGCCCCGGGGCGAGCGGACTCCCGTCGAGCCGCGGGGGACGCTCGAGGAGATCCTCGCCGGACCGGCGCACGACAGCACCGGAGCGGTCAACCTGACGGGGGCCCTGCGCCGGGCGATGGCGCTGTGCGGCTTCGAATCGGTCAAGGAGCTGCAGAAGGCCGAGCTCGTGGTGGTCGACGGGTGACCGACCGGCCGGCGCCTCCCCGCACGTCCCGAGGCAATGGGTTCCACCGACCCGAGCCCGAGGCAAACGGTTCCAGATCCGGAACCCATTGCCTCATCCTGGGTGTGGCGGAACCACTTGCCTCGCCCTGGGTGGCGGGAGGGGGACGGTGACGGCACCGACCCCCGAGCCTGGCGCCGACCAGGACACCTGCCTGGTCGTCGACTTCGGCGCCCAGTACGCCCAGCTCATCGCCCGGCGGGTGCGGGAGGCGCACGTCTACTCCGAGATCGTGCCCTCCTCGATCACGGCCGCCGAGGTGCGGGACCGGCGGCCGGCAGCGCTGATCCTGTCCGGCGGCCCCAAGTCGGTCCACGTGGAGGGGGCGCCGCTGCTCGACCCGGAGATCTACGAGCTGGGCGTGCCCGTCCTCGGCATCTGCTACGGCGCCCAGCTCATCGCCCAACAGCTCGGGGGTGAGGTCGCCCGGGGCGGGCAGGGCGAGTACGGCCGCACGGACGTGCGGCTCACGCCGCCCACCGCAGACGGTCTGCTCGTTGACCAA
>DASQUY010000437.1:0-2408 GCA_035641055.1 Acidimicrobiales bacterium
CAGCGCCGGCGCCACCGAGATCGCCACGCCCTACAAGCTCTACGAGTGGGCCTACGGCACCGAGCTGCCGGGCAACGCCGGCGCGGGCTCCGAGGTGGCGTTGCGCCAGGCTTTCACCGGCATTCACCTGGCCGGGCCGGAGCTGACCCCGGAGAGCTTCCGCGACGGCCTGTTCCGCTATCCGCCCTCGGGCGGCGGTCCCACCACGCCGGTGCTGTCGTGGGGCGACCACGGTCTCTGGCCCGACACGGACTACGGCGGCTTCGACGACGCCGCCATCATCTGGTGGGACCCCGAGGCCGTGAGCGTCAGTGAGACCGGCGAGGAAGACGTCGGCAGCTACCGGTTCGCCAACGGTGGCCAGCGCTACAGGCTCGGCGAGATGCCCGAGTCCGCCGAGGAGGCGGGGCTGTTCGACGTCGAGTCGTCGGAGGTCCAGATCTTCGATCCGCCGCCGGAGGACCAGGCGCCCGACTACGAGCCGCCTGCGGGGTTGTAAGAGGCCGAGGGGGGAGGACTCCTCATGGCGACCACGGAGCACCCACGCGGCTGGGCCCGAGCGGCGCGCCGCTACGGTCCGATCGTCGTCGTGCTCGGCGTCGTCGCCGCCGTCGTGGTGGTCTTCGCCGGCGGCGACGACGATGACGGCGGCGACGGGGCGGCGGACGGCGGCTCGACCAGCCAGGAGGACCTCATCGCCTCCGGGCCCATGACCTGGCAACGGGCGGAGCAGGAGGACGTCACCGAGGACATCGAGTGGGGCCCGAACTGCGACACCGAGACCGGCAAGATCCGGCTGCCGACGATCTACGCGGCCCCGTGCGTCGAGCCGTTCGAGGGCGACAACGGCGGCGCCACGGCGACAGGGGTCACGGCCGACACCGTCAAGATCGTGGCGTACGTCAGCGATCCGGAGATCGACCCGGTCGGCGCTTCGCTCATCATCGGCGCCGGAGCCAACCTGGATCCCGACGCGGCCACGGACACCATGCGGGACTACGTGGACGTCTTCAACGCCGTGTTCGAGACCTACGGGCGTACCGTCGAGATCGAGTTCTTTACCGGCACGGGCCCCTCGGACGACCGGGTGGCGGCCCGCAACGACGCCATCGCCATCGCCGAGCGGGAGCCCTTCCTGGTTGTGGGCGGGCCCACGCTCGCCGGTGCGGTCTTCAACGAGGAGCTCGCCGCCCGGGGCGTCATCTCGTTCGCGGGACCGTTGGCCGAGAGCATCGTGGCCGACAACTACCCGTACATCTGGGGAAACATGACGCCGGAGCAGGCCGCCACCCTGGCGGCGGAGGCCATCGGCAACCTGGCCGGTCCCGGGCCCGCCGAGCTCGCCGGCGACCCCGAGCTGCGGGCGGAGGACCGCAGCTACGCCGTGGTGTACTTCGACACCACCGAGGGCGACTACCGGGCGTCGATCGACGTCCTCCAGGACGGGTTGGCCGACCGCGGCGTCGAGGTGGCCGAGAGCATCGAGTACGTCCTCGATCCCGCCCAGGCACAAGAGGACGCGCGCACCATGATCACCCGGCTGAAGGCGGCCGACGTGACCACCGTCATCTTCCAGGGTGACTTCCTGATGCCGCAGTTCCTGACGACGGAGGCGACGGCGCAGGAGTACTTCCCCGAGTGGATCCTGGGCCCCAACCTCCTCGCCGACACGGAGATCTTCGGCCGGACGTACGATCGGCAGCAGTGGAGCAACGGCTTCGGCGTCGCCTACGCCGGGACACCACAGCGGCAGGAGGGCGGCAGCTCCTACCAGATCTACACATGGGCGTATGAGGGTGCGGAGCCACCCAGCAACATCTACGCCGTACTCGAGGCCCCCCTGCGAGCCGCCTTCACGGCCGTCCACCTGGCCGGGCCCGAGCTGACGCCCGACAGCTTCGCCGACGGGTCGCTGCGATACCCACCCACCGGCGGCGGGCCCACGAGCCCGCTGATCTCGCGCGGCGAGCACGGCATCTGGCGGGAGTTCGACTACGGCGACCTGGACGAGATCGCGCTCTTGTGGTGGGACCCCGAGGCCGAGAGCGAGGACGAGGTCGGCAACACGGCGGCGGGCAGCTACCGCTTCGCCAACGGCGGCGAGCGCTACCAGCCGGGCGAGGTGCCCACCTCGATCGAGGAGGCGGGCCTGTTCGACGAGGCGTCGTCGGTCATCTCCTACGAGCAGCCACCCCCCGAGGACCGGGCCCCCGACTACCCGCCTCCCGATCTGTAGGCGGCCGCGGCGGCGACTGACCCGAGGCAATAACGGCCCACTCGGGGGTCCACCCCCCGAGTGGCCCCCAGTGGCCGGCCGCCTGCGGCGGCCGTCGACCGCCGTTTCGCGACTCTCGAGGGAATAACCGCCGGTAGCGGCTGCTATTGCCTCCAGAGTTGGCGATCGGCGG
>DASQUY010000438.1:0-4442 GCA_035641055.1 Acidimicrobiales bacterium
GAGACACGGCGTGTTCCTGGGCTCGATCATGAGCTCGGAGAAGACCAACCCGAACGCCCTGCACACGCTCTACGGCAACTCCATCTTCACCAACGTCGCCAAGACCGACGACGGTGACGTGTGGTGGGAGGGCCTGAGCGAGCCGCCGGCCCACGCCGTGGACTGGCGGGGCAACGACTGGACGCCCGCCAGCGACGCCCCGGCCGCCCACCCCAACGCCCGGTTCACCACGCCGGCATCACAGTGCCCGTCGATCGCCCCCGAGTGGGAGGACCCCAAGGGTGTGCCCATCTCGGCCATCCTCTTCGGCGGCCGGCGGGCCACCAACGTGCCGCTCGTGACCGAGTCGTTCGACTGGGCCCACGGCGTGTTCCTGGGCTCGATCATGAGCTCCGAGAAGACCGCGGCCGCCGCCGGCAACGTCGGTGAGCTGCGCTTCGATCCGTTCGCCATGCTGCCGTTCTGTGGCTACAACATGGGCGACTACTTCGCCCACTGGCTGGAGATCGGTGAGGCGACCGACGCCCACAAGCTGCCCCGGCTGTTCTGGGTGAACTGGTTCCGACGGGGCGAGGACGGGTCGTTCCTGTGGCCCGGTTTCGGGGACAACAGCCGGGTGCTCGCCTGGATCGTCCGGCGGCTCGCCGGCGACGGCGCCGCGGTGGACACGCCGATCGGGCGGGTCCCGGCGCCCGGTGCCATCGACACGAGCGGGCTGGACATCGACGACGAGACCATGGCCCGGCTGGTCGAGGTCGACCCCGAGTCGTGGCGCCGGGAGCTCCCGCCGCTCGAGAAGCACTACCGGTCGCTCGGCGACCGGGTGCCCACCGCGCTGCGCGAGCAGCTCACCGGGCTCGAGAAGCGCCTGGCCGGCGGCTGACCCTACCCCGCCCGGTGGGTGCGAACCGCGGCTGGTCTCGGCGCGCCCCAGCGAACCGCACACCATCACAAAACTTGAGTGCCATCCTGTCAAGAACTCCGCTATGCTGCCTCCGGAACGCAGAGGATCCCTAGACGAGGAGGCGACTCACATGCTCATGCGCTTCGATCCGTTCCGTGAGGTCGACCGCATCGCCGAGCAGGTCGACCAGGCATTCCGTCGGGCCGGCTCGGCCATGCCCATGGACGCGGTGCGTCACGGCGACCGGGTGTTCGTCAACTTCGACCTTCCTGGCGTCGACCCCGAGTCCATCGACCTGACCGTCGAGCGCGACCTGCTGACGGTGAGCGCGACCCGTCGCTTCGAGAAGGGCGAAGGCGACGAGGTGCTCGCCAACGAGCGGCCGCAGGGCACGTTCACCCGGCGGGTGCTGCTCGGCGAGAGCCTCGACACGTCGCAGCTCGAGGCCGCCTACGACCACGGCGTGCTGTCGATCACGATTCCCGTGGCCGAGGCCGCCCAGCCCCGCAAGATCACGGTGGGCGGGGGTCGGTCCCGCGCCGCGATCGAGGCGGAGGCCCACGAGGCCAGCGCGAGCTGACAGCCGGCCACAGACGCCGGGACGCGGAGGGCGCCCCTCGCCGGGCGCCCTCCGTCGTATGTTGCCCGGCCGGGCTGCGCAGCTGCCCGGCCTCCCGGGGTGGGATCCGGCACAGCACTACGATGCGTCACCATTCGACGGCGTGAGGGGAGGCCCGCATGGCAGTCAGCGCATACATCCTCATCCAGACCGAGGTGGGCAAGGCGGCTCAGGTGGCCCAGGAGGTGAGCGGCATCGACGGCGTGGTCTCCGCCGAGGACGTGACCGGGCCCTACGACGTGATCGCCCGCGCCGAGTCCGGCACGGTCGACGACCTCGGGAAGATGGTGGTGAGCCGCGTGCAGATGATCGAGGGCATCACCCGCACGCTCACGTGCCCGGTCGTCCACCTGTCGTAGCGATGCGTCGCCGACCCACCACCAGTCGGCTCAGCTGTAGCGGGTGACGTAGCCCCGCCGCCGGAACACCGCCAGCATCCGCACCACGAATGCCAGGCCAGCGCCCGCCGCCACCAGCGCGCCTGCCAGCCCGGCGACGATCTCGTCCCACGGCAGGGGGTCACCGTCGAGCACGGCGCGGGTGGCGGCGAACGCGTGGGTCGTCGGGAGCACCCGGGCCACCGGCTGCAGCGGTCCCGGTATCGCCTCGACGGGGTTGAAGACCCCGGACAGTGCCATGACCACGAACAGCGCGCCCCAGGCCAGGATCTCGGCGCTCTGCCCGTAGCGCAGCAGGAGGCCGATGACGAGCTGCGAACCCGCCCACGCCGAGACGAGCAGGACCAGGGCCACCGGCGCAAGTGCCCACCCCACCTCCGCCAGGTTGAAGCCGAAGAGCAGGAGGGCGGTCAGCACCACCGCGGTCATGCCCAGCGCGAGCTTGGCCAGCCCATAGAGGGCGAGGCCGAGCGCGTACTCCGACTCCCGCAGCGGCGTGGTCATGACGTTGAGCAGGTTGCGGGTCCAGGTCTCCTCCATGAAGCCGGTCGTCACCGCGATCTGGCTCTGGTAGAGCACGTGGAACAGCATGATCCCGGCCAGGAGGTAGGGCGTTCCGGCGCGGCTGGCCTCGTTCTCCTGGGCCACGAACGCACCCAGGGCGCCCCACACGACCACGTCGACGAGCGGCCACACCGTGAGGTCGAACCACCGGTGCGGGCTGCGCCACAGCACCAGGGAGTTGCGATAGACGACCGTCCGGATCCGCAGCCAGCTCATTGGCTCGCCTCCGGCTCGCCAATGAGCCATCGCCGCTTCGCGGTGAGTAACGCACTGTGCTCATGATTCGCTCGCACTTCGTGCTCGCTCATGTGCCGACCCCCTCCTCGGCCCCGTCCTTGACCTCGCCGTCGAAGGTGCCGGCCAACTCGAGGAAGACGTCCTCCAGGTCGTCGCGGCCGAAGTGCTCGGCCACGTCGGCCGGCGTGCCGTCGGCGACGATGCGGCCGCCCGAGATGAAGACGACGCGCTCGCACAGGCGCTCGACCTCGAGCATGTTGTGGCTCGTGACCAGCAGCGCCGTGCCATCGACCTCGGCCTGCTCGAGCAGGCCCCGACGGACCCGATAGGCGACGTCGGGATCGAGCGAGGCGGTCGGCTCGTCGAGCACCAGCAGGCGGGGCCGGTGGAGGACGGCCTTAACGATGCCCACCAGGGTCCGCTGGCCGGAGGACAGCTGCTCGCACGGACGGTCCGCGAGCTGGGGGATGCGGAAGCGCTCGAGGGCACGCGCGATGGCGGTCTGAGCCATCGGGCGGTCGAGCCCGTAGAAGCCGGCGAAGATGGTGAGCGCCTCGCGGACCCGGAGGCGGTCGGGCAACGGCAGGTAGCCGGCGGCGAAGCCCACCTGCGCCATAGCGGCCGAGCGCCGCCGGGGAAAACGCTGGCCGCCGATCTCGACCCTCCCGGCGTCCGGCGTGATCGCGCCGAGCAGCATGAGCAGGGTGGTCGTCTTGCCGGCGCCGTTGGGGCCGAGCAGGGCCACTCGCTCTCCCGCCCACACGGCCAGGTCGACGCCGTCGACCGCACGCACCGATCCGAAGGACTTCACGAGGCCCGTGGCCTCGAGCACAGGGTCCGCCACGACCGGCCAGTATCACCGGGACCAGCCGCCGGCCCCAGCAAATTACGGAGCTCCAGAGCCCGGTCATGGGACCGGCCGACCGGGGCCCACTCGTCAGCGGTCGAGGATCATCGCCCGGATGCCGAGGCCCATGAGGAACAGTCCGCCCAGGCCGTACAGCAGGTACCTCCTGTGGGCGAGCTGCTGGCGGTAGCTGTAGATGATGCCCACCGAGGCCAGGGCGATGAACCCGTAGAACGTGTGGAGACCCGGCGCCTCGCGGTCCTGGCCGCCGAGCAGCGCCACGCCCAGGATCACCTCGATGGCGATCGCCGTCTGGGCGGCCGCCGTGAACCACCACAAACCCGGGTGACGCAGCGCCGGCTGCCAGTGGGCGACGAGCGCCCACGACCCGGCCAGGGCGTTGCCGAGCACGACGATCCACGCCCACCACAGGTGGGCATCGTGCAGGGTCACGGGACGGCGCGCGGGCCGGCGTCAGGTTGCGGTGGGCGACCGGCCGCCCGACGACGTCGACACCTCGTAGGACCACAGCTCGCTCGACACCGACACCGGTCCACCCGAGTGCGGGTGTGGCTTGTCGCTGCCGGCGTGCCCGTGGGCGAACGCCGGGCTGTTGACCCACGCCTGGAAGGACTCCTCGTCGCGCCACCGGGTGACGACCAGCCAGGTGGTGCGCTCATCGGTGGGTTTGAGCAGCTCGAAGCCCTCGAAACCCTCCTGGTCGTCGACCGCGCCGGCCCGGGCGGCAAAGCGGCGAGCCAGCTCGTCGCCGGAACCCTCGGGCACGGTGATGGCGTTGATCTTGATGACGGTCACGCCGCCCATCATGGCCTTCTGCCCGCGCACACATGCAATGCGGAAGGTCAGCGCGGG
>DASQUY010000439.1:0-2925 GCA_035641055.1 Acidimicrobiales bacterium
GCGGCCGCAGGCCCACAGGACCTCGCGTTCGAGCCGCAACCCCTGCCAGATCGACAGGCCCACGGCCACGGCCACCAGGATCAGCGAAAGGGCGAGCCCACCCCAGCCGATGGCGGCCTCATCCATGCGAGTCACCCGTCAAGGTCGTCCTCCTTCAGGAAGCGGTCGCGCTCGGCGGCCGACGCGACCCGGCCGTCGATCACCACCAGCACGTCGTCGGCCAGCCGGTTCGCCTGCCCGAGGTCGTGGGTCACCCACACTGTCGGCTGTCCGGCATCGGCCAGGCTCCGGGCCGTTCGTTCCAGGCGATGCCGGGCGTCCGGATCCAGCGCCGACGTGGGCTCGTCCATCAGCAGCGCCTCGGGTTCGGTGACCAGCGTGCGCGCCAGGCACATCCGTTGGGCTTCGCCCCCGGACAGGTCGTCGGCCGCTCGCTCGAGGAATGTCGGCGGCAGGCCGGCATCGTCCAACGCCGCGATAAGGGCGTCGTCGGACGCTCCCGGATCGGCCACCCGCAGGTTGTCGCGCACCGTGCCGGGGAACGGCGCCGGTCGCTGGAACACCATCCCCACCCGGCGCCGCAGCGCCAGCGGATCCATCGATGCCACCGGCTGGCCCCGGAATCGCACCTCTCCGGCGGTCGGCATCTCGAGCCGGTTGAGCAGCCGGAGGACCATGGTCTTGCCCGCCCCCGACGGCCCGAGCAAGACGGTGATGCCCTCGGCCGGGATCGTCAGCGTGATGTCCCTCAGGATCGGGCGGCCGTGGATCTCCAACGACACCCCGTCGAGCTCGAACAACGGCGCGCCCACGCGCCGACGATCGTAGGTGACGCGGCCCTTCCCCTCCGGCGCTAGGGGTCGGCGCCGGGGTTACGCCGTCGCCGATGCCCTTCCCTAGGCTGCACTTCCGTGAGCGAGCGACAGCGAGCGAACCATAAGCACAGTGCCCTATCGCCGCGAAGCGGCGATTCGGTCATTGGCGCCACCCGAAGGGTGCGCCAATGACCGAGCCCAGCGAGAAGCCGACCCTGGACGACTGGCGGGCGGTGGCGGCCGAGGACCTCAGGGGCGCCGATCCCGACGGCCTGGTGTGGCACACGCCCGAGGGCATCGACGTCAAGCCGCTGTACACGGCGGCCGACCTCGCCGGCGTCGAAGCCCTGGACTCGCTGCCCGGCTTCCCCCCCTTCCTGCGGGGCGTGCGGGCGACGATGTACGCCAACCGGCCGTGGACGATCCGCCAGTACGCCGGCTTCTCGACGGCCGAGGAGTCGAACGCCTTCTACCGCCGGAACCTGGCGGCCGGGCAGATGGGCCTGTCGGTGGCGTTCGACCTCGCCACCCACCGGGGCTACGACTCCGACCATCCCCGGGTCGAGGGCGACGTGGGCAAGGCGGGGGTGGCGATCGACTCGGTCGAGGACATGAAGATCCTCTTCGACCAGATCCCTCTCGAGAAGATGTCGGTGTCGATGACGATGAACGGCGCCGTGCTGCCCACGCTGGCGTGCTTCGTCGTGGCCGGCGAGGAGCAGGGCGTGGACCAGGCCCAGCTCAGCGGGACCATCCAGAACGACATCCTCAAGGAGTTCATGGTCCGCAACACGTACATCTACCCGCCCGAGCCGAGCATGCGGATCGTGGCCGACATCATCGAGTACACGGCCCAGCACATGCCGCGGTTCAACTCGATCTCGATCTCCGGCTACCACATGCAGGAGGCGGGCGCCACGGCCACGCAGGAGCTGGCGTTCACGATCGCCGACGGGCTGGAGTACGTGCGCTACGCGCTCGGCCGGGGGCTCGACATCGACCGGTTCGCGGGGCGGCTGTCGTTCTTCTTCGCCATCGGCATGAACTTCTTCATGGAGGTGGCCAAGCTGCGGGCCGCCCGCCTGCTGTGGCACCGGGTCATCTCGCAGTTCGACCCCAAGGACCCGCGCTCGGCGATCCTGCGCACCCACTGCCAGACGAGCGGCGTGTCGCTCACCGAGCAGGACGCCTACAACAACGTGGTGCGGACCGCGGTCGAGGCCATGGCCGCGGTGCTGGGCGGCACCCAGAGCCTGCACACCAACAGCTTCGACGAGGCGCTGGGACTGCCCACCGACTTCTCGGCCCGCATCGCCCGCAACACCCAGCTGATCCTGGCCGAGGAGACGGGGATCCCCCGGGTGGTCGATCCGCTGGCGGGTAGCTACTACGTCGAGTCGCTGACGCAGCGGTTGGCCGACGAGGCGTGGGCGCTCATCGAGGAGGTCGAGTCGCTGGGCGGCATGACCAAGGCGGTGGCGTCGGGCATGCCCAAGCTGCGGATCGAGGAGTCGGCCGCCCTCCGCCAGGCCCGCATCGACCGGGGTGAGGAGGTCATCGTCGGCGTCAACAGGTACCAGCCGAAGGATCCCGACCACGTCGACGTGCTGGACATCGACAACACCGAGGTGCGCCGCCAGCAGATCGCCCGCTTGGAGAAGGTGCGGGCATCGCGGGACCCGGACGCCTGCTCGGAAGCCCTGCGGCGGCTGACCGAGGGCGCCGCCGGCGACGGCAACCTGCTCGCGCTGTGCATCGACGCCGCCCGAGCGCGGGCCACGGTGGGCGAGATGAGCGACGCCATGGCGCAGGTGTTCGGGCGGCACAAGGCCGAGACCCGCTCGATCCACGGGGTGTACGGATCGGCGTACGAGGGCGACGATTCCTTTGCCGAGGTGCAGGCCGAGGTCGCGGCGTTCGGGCAGGAGGAGGGCCGCCGGCCCCGGATGCTGGTGGTCAAGATGGGCCAGGACGGCCACGATCGGGGCGCCAAGGTGATCGCCACCGCCTTCGCCGACCTCGGTTTCGACGTCGACGTCGGACCCCTGTTCCAGACGCCAGCCGAGGCCGCCAGGGATGCTGTGGACAACGACGTGCACGTGGTCGGCGT
>DASQUY010000440.1:0-10090 GCA_035641055.1 Acidimicrobiales bacterium
ACGACCCAGGTGCGCCCGAAGTCCGAGGCGTAGCCAAGGTGGTCGATTCCCGTGTCGACCCAGACGAGGTCGCCTTCCGCGAGGACCGGGTCGCCGACGCCGTCCTCCCAGACGACCGGTTCGAGGACGAGGACCATTCCCGGGGCCAGCACCAGGGCATCGTCGAAGGCGGCGCCGAGATCCGTGCCCACGAGCGGCATCTCGGCGCTCTCGATGCCCACCCCGTGCGCCAGGTAGAAGTACGGCAGCCAGGGGCGCCCGGGCCCGTCGTACGCGGCCTCGGCCGCCCGGCACAGGTCGCCGGCGGTCGCCCCGGGCCGCAGCACGTCGAGCACCCCGCCCATCACCTCGCACCAGCGTTCGAACAGCCGCCGCTCGGACGGGGTCGGGTCGCGACCGACGACCCAGGTGCGCCCGAAGTCCGAGGCGTAGCCGTTGTGGTCGATGCCGGTGTCGACCCACACGATGTCGCCCTCGGCGAGGACCGGGTTCCCGACCCCGGTCGGGAAGGCGATGGCCCCGGTGGGCGTGCGCGGACCGTCGGCAACCCGGCGCGGCATGGGTTGGAAGATGGGGTCGATCAGGTTGGCGTCGACGCCGAGCTCGGGCAGGCGCCCCAGGAACGCGCCGGCCAGCTCGCCGTGGGGGGTGCCGGGGCGCACGCCCTCCTCCTCGATCGCCAGCATCGCCGCCTCGTTGCGGCGCTGGGCCTCGGCGATGCAGGCCAGCTCGTCGGCGGTCTTGGCCAGCTTGGCGGCGCCGACGAGCGGCGCCGCGTCTGTGACGTCCGTCACACCAAGCAAATCCGATCGCAGCATCGCGCCGGTACACTCATCGAGCGCCACCCGGTGCCCATCCAGGGAGCCGACGAGGTCGGCCAGGGCCCGTTCCAGGGCCTGGGCCCCCTCGTCGAGCTCGGGCCACACCGCCGGGTGGCGCTTTACGTCGAGGTCGTCCTCGGGGATGTCACCGACGTCGTCCCCGAACAGATGCGGCCGGTCCTCCCCCGCCACCAGGATTGCCACCGGGCGCTCGAAGACGGCGTGGCTGACGTCGATCCCGCGCGCCGGCCGACCGGTGGCATAAGCGACGTGGGGAGCGTGCAGCAGCAGGGCCACGTCGACACCGTGCCGTGCCATCTCGGCCTGGAGCCGGCCGTGGCGCTCGCGCCCCATCCGGCGCCCGTCTGCGGGCACCCTCGGCGCCCGCCGATCGGCGAGCACGCGCTGCAACTCCGTCGCCCCGTTCATGACGCCAGTGTCAGAAACCTCCGGCCGGCATGCTATGACAGTGGCGCCGACCCGGAGTGATTCAGGGGGTACCAGCACGATGGAGGACCGAGCGACCGCCGACTTCGACCACCACGATCCGGCGTTCCACCGGGACCGGGTGGCGCGGTGGGCGGCGCTCCGGCGCTGCCCGGTGGCGTACAACCCCAACTACGGCGGGTTCTGGGTCGTCAGCGGCTACGACGAGGTGGCGGTGGTCTCCCGCGATGCCGAGACCTTCTCCAGCAAGCACGCACCCGCCCCGGAGGGCGGGATCAGGTACCTCGGGATCGCCGGCGTACCCCGGTCGTCGTCGATCCCCACCCAGGGCATCGCCGAGGTCGAGGGGCCGCGCCACGCCGCCGTCCGGCGGACACTCAACCGGCATCTGGCGCCCCCCGCCATCGCCCGCCTCCGGCCGCTGATGGAGACGACGGCCACCCGGTTCCTCGACCAGCGGATCGAGACCGGCGCCATCGACCTGGTCCTCGACTTCGCCAACCCGGTGCCGGCGATCCTGACAATGGAGCTGGCCGGCCTTCCCCACGACGGCTGGAGCCGCTACGCCGAGCTGTTCCACGGCAGCGTGGCGCACCACCCGGGCACCCCGGAGCACGACCGGGCCGTCGCCCACGCCCCCGCCGTCGTCGCCGAGCTGCGCGACGAGATCGCCGCCCGCCGGCGTCGGCGCCGGGACGACCTGATCACCGACCTGGTCGAGATGGAGGTCGACGACGGGACCGACGACGCGCGCCGGCTCAGCGACGGCGAGCTCGTGGCGATCCTGTGGAACCTCGTGGCCGGCGGGCTCGACACGACCACCGCCCTCACGTCGCTCAGCCTCTACCACCTCGACGAGCACCGCGACCTGCGCCAGCGGCTGATCGAGGCGGCCGAGCTGTTGCCGCTCGCCACCGACGAGCTGTTGCGCTACTTCTCGGTCAACGAGACCCTCACCCGCACCGTCACCCGCGACGTCGAGCTGGGCGGCCAGCAGCTCCGCCGCGGCGACCACCTCATGCTGAGCTGGCTGTCGGCCAACCGGGACGAGCGGACCTTCGCACGGCCGGACGAGGTGGTGCTCGACCGGGAGCGCAACCCCCACCTGGCGTTCGGCGTCGGCCCGCACCGCTGCATCGGCATGCACATGGCCCGCACCCTGTTCCAGGTGCTGGTCCGAGAGGTGCTCACCCGCATCCCCGACTACGAGATCGACCGGGCGGCCACGCAGTTCTACGAGGGCAACCCCGAGCTCAACGGGATCGTGCGGATGCCGGCCACCTTCACGCCTGGGGTTAGGGGTCAGATCTAGGGGGTATACGTATAACGCAGACGTAACCCCTTGGGATGATGCCTATGCCGAAGATCAACGTGTACCTACCCGACGACCTGGAGCGCGACGTGCGGGCCGCCGGGCTGTCGCTCTCCCCCATCTGCCAGGCGGCGCTGCGCGAGGCGGTCGACCGGATGGCCGCCATCCGGGGCATGGGTGCCGAGAAGACGCCGACGCCCAACCTCGCCGCCTATGTGGGGCGGGGGCGCTTCACGCCCCGGCTGGCGGCCATCCTCGACAACGTGGCTGCCGGCTGCGCCCAGCGGCGCAAGAAGGTCACGAGCCTCGACCTGCTCGGCGCGATCATCGAGCACGGCGAGAACGTCGCCGCCCGGGCCCTGGCCGACCTGGGCGTAGAGCAGCCCCCGCCGCGGTCGATGGTCCGGGCCAAGCCGCCGGCCGGGTCCGGCGAGCTGGCGCCGGATGCCCGGGAGGTCCTGGGCACAGCCTTCAGGATCGCGCTCGACATGCGCGACAACTACATGGGGACCGAGCACGTCGCCATCGCCCTCGCCGGTGACGACACGGCGACCAAGGACGTGCTCGCCAGCTACGGCGTCGACGCCCGCACCCTGCGCCAGCAGGTCGGGGCGTTGCGCTCCAACCCGCGGACCACCGAGCGCCCCCACGCCGGCGATAGCCTCCGCACCCTGGGACGCATCGAGAGCGAGCTCCAGCGCTTGGCAGCCGAGTTCGACCAGCTGCGCAACACCCTCGACACCAAGGCGGATTCGAAGCCGGAGCGCCAGGACGGACCCGACCTACCGCCCTAGCGGGGTCGTGCCGACCGGGCTATCGGGGCCGCAAACTGCCCGCGCTCACCTACCAATGTGCAGGTCAGCGCGGGCAGAAAGCCGTTGACACGTCCGTTACGCGGGGTCGGCGAGACCGACGTGCGAAGGCCCGTCGGCCGCCGGCTGAACCACCTCGAGGCCCACCGTCCGCGCCCACACGCGGGTGACCGCCTCGACCAGGTCCTCGACCTCGGCCTCGTGACCGGGCAGCAGCAGGTGGTCGTAGGCGACCCGGACGGTCATCGTCTGCAGCACCATCGCCGTGGTCCACGGATCGATCTCCGTATCGCAGATGCCGCGGTCCTGCAGGCGTCGGATCCACCGTTCGTTCCGCTTGACGCCGGCGACGAGCGTGCCGTGGCGGGCGTCCGCGATTCCCCGGTCGCGCAGGGTGAGCTGCTCGATCGAGCGGGCGACGCCGGCGTTGCGCAGGCACGTCAGGAAGTACTCGCGGGTGGCGTAGGCGATGTCACGGATGGGGTCGCGCTCGGCGTTGTCGGGGTCGCGGCGCGGCGCCGCCAGCATCTCGGCGAGGACCTCGGCCGCCACCTCGCGGAAGAGGTCCTCCTTGGAGTCGAAGTAGGTGTAGAAGGTGCCGCTGGCCACACCGGCGCGGGCGGTGATGTCGGTGATCCGGGCCTCGGCGAACGGCACCTCCTGGAACACCTGCCGGGCGGCGGCGACGAGGCGCCCGCGCGTGCGCTGGCCGCGGGGGGTCAACAACCGATGGCCGGTGGCTTCACCACCCCTCAGCCGGTCGGGGTCGGCGACGGGCACGTGGCGAGGCTACCGGCCGGGCGACGAGACGGCGGCGGGCGGGGCCGTCGAATATGGTGTCGGCTTCAATCACGGCACGGTTCACGGACGGGAGACGGGAACGGTGAGGCCTTCACCCATCCGCCGGGCGCGGCGGGTCATCCGCATGCTGTGGGTCGCGGCCGTCCTCGCGGCCCAGCGCCCCCTGCTCCGGCACCGCCTGCGCCGGCTGGCCACAAGCCCGTCGAGCGGTCCACCGGCGCGCTCCCGTCGAACACCGGGGCAGCCCACCACCCCATCCACCGCGGCGAAAGACGTCGACGTGGCTATGCCGGGACCTGGCTGGTGACGCCCGCCGTCCAGGTGGCGTACAGGTCCGCGTAGCGACGGCCCGCCGCCACCAGCTCGTCGTGCGTGCCCAGCTCCACCAGCTCGCCGTCGTCGACGACCCCCACCACGTCGGCGCGCTCCGCCGTCGACAGCCGGTGGGCGATCACCACGACCGTCCGTGCCTCCAGCAGGCGGTCGACGGCGGCCTCGACCAGCGCCTCGGTGCCGGGATCGAGGCTGGAGGTGGCCTCGTCGAGCACCAGCACCGCCGGGTCGACCAGCGCCGCTCGCGCCAGCGAGACGAGCTGGCGCTCGCCGGCTGACAAGCGGCTGCCCCGCTCCTGCACCTCGGTGTCGAGCCCCTCCGGCAACGCCGCGAACCGGTCGAACGCCCCCACCGCCCGCAGGGCCTCGTCGACCTGGGTGTCGGTGGCGCCGGCGCGGGCCAGCCGCACGTTGTCGCGGATGGTCCCGTTGAACAGGAAGCCCTCCTGGGGGATGACGACAATCCGGCCCCGCAGCGACGCCAGCGTGGCGTCGGCGAGGTCGACGCCGCCGAAGCGCACGCCCCCCTGCGTGGGGTCGTACAGGCGGGCGATGAGCTTGGCGAGGGTGGACTTGCCCGCCCCCGTCGGGCCCACGAGGGCGAGCCTCGCTCCCTCCGGGATGCGCAGCGACACGTCGCGCAGCACCGCCGGCCCGTCGCCGTAGGCGAACGACACGCCGTCCACCTCGACGTCGCCCCGCTCGGGGAGGTCGACCGCCCCCGGGCGCTCCGGCACGTCCACGGGCGTGTCGAGCAGCCCGTAGAGCTTGTGGAGGCCGGCGCCCGCCGCCTGCACCATGTTGAAGAGCTGGCTGAGCTGCTGCACCGGCTCGAACAGGTTGGACAGCGTGAGCACGAAAAACGCCACCGTCCCCACCGTCAGCACGTCGCTGTGCACCCACCAGCCGCCGACGCCCAGGGCCGCGGCCGTCGTCCCCCAGCCGGCCAGCTCGATGACGGGCAGGTACCAGGCGGCGATGGCCACGGATCGCATGTGGCTGTCGTACAGCTCGCGGTTGCCCCGCTCGAACCGGCAGACCTCGACGTCCTCCCGGGCGAAGGCCTGCACGACGCGCACGCCGGCCAGCCCCTCCTGGAGCTGCGAAAGGGTGGCGCCGATGCGGTCCCGCACGTCGAGGTAGGCGACGTTGGAGTCCCGCTTGAACTTGACGCTGGCGAGGATGACCGGCGGCAACGCCAGCGCGCACACCAGCATGAGCTGCCAGGACACGGCGGTCAGCACCACCACCGACACCAGCAGCAACAGCCCGTTCGACACGAACATGGCGAGGCCCATCTGGATGAGCTCCGACAGCGAGTCGACGTCGGAGGTCATGCGGGACACGAGCACGCCGGCCTTGGAGCGGTCGTAGAACGGCATCGACAGGCGTTGCAGGTGGTCGAACACCCGCATGCGCAGGCCGCGGAGGAACGTCTCGCCGACCCGGCTGATGAGCACGATCTGCAGGCGGTAGGCGAAGTACCCGAGGGTGGCGACGACGACGTAGGCGGCGACCGCGGCGTTCAGCGGTCCGGCCTTGCCCTGGGTGATGCCCTGGTCGATGCCGAAGCGCACCAGGTACGGGCCGCCCAGCACCGTCAACGACCACAGCAGCACCATGACGAGCGCCCCGGCGACCCGGCGGGCCTGGGGCCGCAGCAGCCCGGCCGTCCGGCGTATCACGTGCGTGGTCTGGGCGCGATCGAGCCGGTCCTCTTCGCTGAGCCCGGCGCCTCCCCACATCAGCGCGCCACCTCCTCGATGTCCCCGACGGCAGCCCGGGCGCCGTCACCGTTGACGTCGCCGTTGCCGGCGACGGCTGGGACCGACCCCGCCTCGGCAGCCGCCAGCACCTGGCGGTAGCGGGCGTCGCCCGCCAGCAACGACTCGTGCGTCCCCTCGGCAAGCACGCGGCCGCCGCCGATGAGCACGACGCGGTCGGCCAGCGCGATCGTCGCCGGCCGGTGGGCGATGACGATCGTCGTCCGCCGGGTCATGACCTGGGCGAGGGCGTCGCGGATCTCGTGCTCCTTGGTGGGATCGACCGCGGAGGTGGCGTCGTCGAGGATCAGCACCCGCGGGTCGGCCAGGATCGCCCGGGCGATGGCGATCCGCTGACGCTGCCCGCCCGACAGCGAGTACCCCCGCTCGCCGATGAGGGCGCCGTAGCCCTCGGCCAGCTCGCGGATGAACTCGTCCGCACCCGCCAGCCGGGCCGCCTGCTCGATGGCCGACCGCGGGGCGTCGGGATCGGCGAACGCGATGTTGGCGGCGATGGTGTCGCTGAACAGGAACGTGTCCTCGAACACGATGCCGACGGCCCGGCGGAGCTCTTGCAGCCGCAGGTCGCGCACGTCGACGCCGTCGAGGAGGACGCGGCCCTCGTCCACGTCGTAGAACCGGGGGATGAGCCGGGCGACCGTGCTCTTGCCCGACCCCGTGGCCCCCACGAGCGCCACCGACTCGCCGGGCTCCACCCGCAGGTCGAAGCCGTCGAGCACGGGGGCGTCGCGGCCGTAGCCGAAGCGCACCGCCTCGAACGTGACGCCGCCGACGCCCTCCCCGTTCGTGCGCCCGTTCGGGGCGGGGGGCAGCGGCACCGGGTGCGGCGAATCGGCGATCTGCGGCGCCGTGTCCAGCACCTCGTGGACCCGCTCGGCGGACGCCGCCGCCCGCTGCGCCTGGGCGACGATCATGCCCAGCATGCGCAGGGGCCACACGAGCATGGCGACGTAGACGTTGAAGGCGATCAGCTCCCCGACGGTCAGGCTGCCGTTGAGCACCTGGTGGCCGCCGTAGGCCAGAACCATGACGAGGCCGATGTTCGGCAGCAGCTCGAGGCCGGGGAGGAACTTCGCCCGCGTGCGGGCCGCCGCCATCGACTCGTCGTAGACGTCCTGGGCCTCCGTCTTCAGCCGCGCCGCCTGCACCCCCTCGGCGCCGAGGCCCTTGATCACCCGCACGCCGCCTACGGACTCCTCCACCACCTCCGCCAGCTCGGCCGACTCGCGCTGGATGCCCATGACGCTCGGGTAGAGGCGGCGCGAGAAGCGGGTGGCCAGGACGTTCAGGAAGGGCAGCGACCCGAGCGCCAGCAGCGTGAGCAGGGGGTCGATGAGCGCCAGGATCACGGTCACCGACAACACCGTCACCGCGTTGGAGATGGTGAGCGGGATCATGACCACGAACGCCTGGAGCTGCTGCAGGTCGGTGTTGCCCCGGCTCATGAGCTGGCCGGTCTGGGTGCGGTCGTGGTAGGCGAAGTGCAGCCGCTGCAGGTGGGCGAAGAGGCGGTCGCGCAGGCCGGCCTCGACGGCGCGGGCCTCGCGGAAGGCCAGATAGCGCCGCAGGCCGGTGAAGGTGGCGGAGACCACGGCCACCACGCCCAGCGTGAGCGACCAGCGCAGGAGGACGCTCGTATCGTCGGCCTCGATGCCGCGGTCGACCGCCGTCCGGACGATCAGGCCGATCGAGACCTTGGCCCCCGTCCACACCAGCCCGACGACCACGGCCAGGCCGATGCCCGCCCGGCGGGCCCAGACCGAACGGAGGATGAGGCGCCACCCGTCCCGGCCGCCGATCTCTGTCTCCTTTGCTGGTGCCGGAGTTCCCATTGCCCCTCGCGCTCGCACTTGACCCGCGGGTCAACCCTATCGAGCGTGGCGCGGAAGCCCACAGCCAATTTCCCCGCATCCCCACAACCATCCGAACTTGCGGTGGTTGAGGACGTCATGGCGTCCCTAACCACCGCACGTTCGAGGGGGGCCGCCTTCCTCAGCCGCCGAGCAGGGCGGGCGCCAGCTCGCGCCAGGCCGGCAGCGGCAGCGCGGTGACGTCGGCGTCGAGGACCTGCACGCACACGTGATCGGCGCCGGCACCGAGCTGCTCGGCGACGCGAGCGGCGATGGCGTCGGCGTCCCCCCAGGCCACGAGCGCGTCGACCAGCCGGTCGCTGCCGCCGTCGCCCAGGTCGTCGTCGCCCCAGCCGAGGCGCCGCAGGTTGTTCACGTAGTTGGGCAGCGTCAGGTAGGTCCGCATGTGCTTGCGGGCGGCGGCGCGTGCGTCATCCGCATCGGTCGACAGGACACAGGCCTGCTCGACCAGCAGCATCGGCCCGTCCCCCAGCGCCTCGCGGGCCACACCGGTGTGCTCGACGGGCACGAAGTAGCTGTGGGCTCCCCAGGCCTGCTCGGCGGCGAGGCGCAGCATGTTCGGGCCCAGCGCCGCCAGCACCCGGGGCGGCGCCGTGGCGGGCGGGGGCGACACCGTGAAGGCCTCGTCCATGGCTTCCAGGTACCGGCGCATCCTGGCGAGGGGCTTGTCGTAGGCCTCACCCAGCATGCCCTCGACCATGGGGGCGTGGCTGACGCCCAGCCCCAGGAGGAACCGCCCGCCCGAGGCGTCGGCCAGCAGGCGCTGGGCCGCGGCGGCGGCCGCCGCCGTCCGGTGCCAGATGTTGGCGATGCCGCTGGCCACGACGATCCGCTCGGTGGCGCCGAGCAGGACGGCGGCGTGCGAGATCACCTCACGCCCCACCGCCTCGGGCACCCACAGCGCCCCGTAGCCCAGCTCCTCGATCTCGGCGGCGGCCTCGCGGGCCTCCGCGGCGGGCTGCAGGTCGAGCTGTGCGGTCCAGATGCCGACGCGTCCCACGTCCATCGACGGTGGACGCTACCGTGACGAAGCGTGCCGGGCCGAGGCGCTCTGACGCACAAGGCGGCCGTGGGGGCGACCATCGTCCGCGGGAGAACCCGGGTTGGTCGCCTGGCGGCGCTCGCCGGCACGGCGGCAGCGACGGTCTACGTGGGGCTGGTCGACCCGGCGCGCGGGGGCGCCTACCCGCTCTGCCCGAGCCGACTGCTCCTCGGCCTCGACTGCCCCGCCTGCGGGGGTCTGCGCGGCCTGCACGACCTGCTGCACGGTCGCCTCGCCGAGGCGCTCGGCCACAACCTGCTCCTGCCCGCGTGGCTGGCCGTGCTCGGCGTGGCGCTGGGGCTGTGGCTGCTGCCCCCCGTGGCGCGCCGTCCCGCCCGGGCGCTGGTCGTTCCGCCGCGGGTGGGGCTGGTCGCCGGGGGCGTGCTGGCGGCCTTCACGGTCGCGCGCAACGTGCCGGTGGGGCCGCTGGAGCTGCTGGCGTCTGGGTGAGCTACGACCCGTAGCGGCCGAAACCACCCCGGAAGAACACCAGCGGACCGCCCTCGTGGCCTATCTCCAGGTCGAGCACCCGGCCCACCACGATCCAGTGGTCGCCCGCGCCGTGGACGGCGTCGATGTCGCAGTCGATCCACGCCAGCACGCCGTCGAGCACCGGGGCGCCGGTCACCGGCGACGGGTGCCAGCCGATCCCGGCGAACTTGTCGTCGCCCTTGCCGGCGAACACCCGGGCGGTCTCCTCCTGGTCCTCGCCCAGGATGTTGACGCAGTAATGGCCGGCGGCCTCGATGTGCGGGTAGCTCGTCGACGTGTCACCGGCGCAGAACGCCACCAGCGGAGGCTCCAGCGACACCGACGTGAACGAGCCGACGCACAGCCCCACCGGACCCTCGTCGCTGCCGGCGGTGA
>DASQUY010000441.1:0-4859 GCA_035641055.1 Acidimicrobiales bacterium
CCCGCCTCCAGGCAACGCTGGGTTCCGGTCTGCAGCACCGGCAGGTTCCGGCGCAACGCCGCCAGGCCCCGGACCAGCGACAAGGTGGAGCCGGGGTCGGCGGCCTGGCGCTCCACACACAGCCGCTCGGCGTCGGACACCAGCGGCAGCCACGGCTCGCCGGTGGTGAAGCCGGCCCCCGGCCCCGCCACCGAGGGCGGCCGCCAGGGGATCGGTGCCCGCTCGGGGTCGCGCCCGTCCACGTCGACCAGGCGTTCGGGGGGGATCTCGGCGTCGGGCAGCCCGAGCTCCTCGCCCTGGTAGATGAATGGCGTGCCCCGCAGCGCATACAGCATCAGCGCGACCGCCCGGGCCCGGGCCTGCCCGTGACCGCCGTCGTCGAAGCGGCTGGCCACCCGGCGGTGGTCGTGGTTGGCCAGGAACCACGCCGGCCAGGTGGTCTCGGCGGCCAGCTTCTCGAAGTCGTCGATCGAGGTCCGGAAGGCCTCGGCGTTCCAGGGCAGGTGCAGGAACACGAAGTTGTGCGCCATGTGCAGCTCGTCGCCGGTGTTGAGGTAGTTGACCACCCGATGGAGGTCCAGCAGGTAGACCTCGCCCACGATCATCCGGTCCTGGTACTCGTCGACGACCCGGCGGATGGCGCGGAGGCGGTCGTGGATGCTGTCCCAGTCCTCGTCGTGGCGGCGGGCGGCCTCGGTGTTGTCGCGCAGCAGCGGGTCCTTGGCGATCTTGTGCACCACGTCGATGCGGAAGCCGTCCACGCCCCGGTCCAGCCAGAAGCGCAGCCCGTCGTGCATGGCCGCCTCGACCGCGGGGTTGTCCCAGTTGAGGTCGGGCTGCTGGGGCGTGAACGAGTGCAGGTACCACTGGCCGGTCCGCCGGTCGAAGCTCCACGCCGGTCCGAAGCGCTCGAAGGTCGAGCGCCAGTTGTTGGGTGGGCCGCCGTCGCGCCCGTCGCGCCACACGTACCAGTCCCGCTTGGGGTCCTGGCGGCTCCACTGCGAGGCCTGGAACCACGGGTGGCGGTCGGAGGTGTGGTTGGGCACCCAGTCGAGGATGACCCGGATCCCGCGGGCATGGCTGTCCGCGACCAGCCGGTCGAGATCGGCCAGGGTGCCGAAGATGGGGTCGACGTCGCAGTAGTCGGCCACGTCATAGCCGAAGTCGACCATCGGTGAGGGCTGGATCGGCGACAGCCACACCGCCTCCACGCCGAGGTCGGCCAGGTGGTCGAGGTGGGCCACGATGCCCGGCAGGTCGCCGACGCCGTCGCCGTCGGCGTCGGCGAAGGACCGCGGGTAGATCTGGTAGATGGCGCCCCGCTGCCACCACGCCGGCGCCGGCATCAGGACGACGCCCGCAGCTGCTCCAGCATGCCGTGCAGGTGGGCCGCCGCCTGCTCGATGTCGTCGTACCGGTACTGGCCGGCTCGGGACTCCGCGGCGAGCACGCCGCACCGGTGCACGTTCTCGAAGTCGCCGTAGGGGAACCGGTACCTCGCCTTGGTGTCCGGGTCCTCGTCCTCGTCGATGCCGAGATGCCACCTCGCGTACTCGCCGAACCCGTGCTCGGCGATGAAGGCGTTCGCCTTCGCGGCCGAGGGGCGGTGCTCGCTCCAGTCGTCCCGCTCGTCGAGCACGGTCCTCCCCTCCCGGATCAGCCTCCTGGCGTGCTCGTAGCCTCGCTGGTTCAGCTTCACGGTCATCACCTGTCCCCGTGGCCCAGGGTCGAGGTCGTCGACCTGAGCGCCGCTGTCGTGGTTGTCGTGGAGGCTGACGTGGCGGTGGTCGGGGTGGTCGAGGGTGCCACCGACGTCGTCGTGACCTCGCTTGTGGTCGTGACCTGGCTCGTGGTCGTCACCCGGGTCGTGGTGGTGGCGACCGTGCCGGGCGGGCCGGTGTCGATGGGGTTGGCCGAGGTGCCCGGCGCGGTGGTCGAGGGTGCCCGCCCCCGGGTCGTGGCCGGTCCGGACCGCCCGTGCTCCCCGGGCGTCGGGCGGATCCCGGCCGGCCTGGCGGGCTGGCCGGCCACCGTCGTGGTGGTGGAGCTGGAGGCGGGCCGGATCGTGGTGGTCGCCTCCGGCCCGCCCGCCGCCGGATCGGGCCAGGCGGGCACGCCGGACATGGCGGCGAAGCCGACGTCGCCTCTGGCGAGCCCGGCGGTCACGCCGGCCACCAACCCGACCAGCGCGGCCAGCCCGGCCAGCTCGGGCCCGGGCCGGCGGGCCCGAGCGAGGAGGTCACGGAGGAATCCCACGTGCATCCCATCCCCCGTCAGGAGCCGGACCGCGACGCCCCGGGCCCGGGGGGCGGGGCCGGCTCGATGACGTCCTTCATGGAGATGATGCCGATGACCTCGCCGGCGGCGTCGCGGACAGGGTAGACGGCGTGGCCACGGACGAGGTAGACCTCCTCCACCAGGCGTTCGACGGGCAGGTCGGCCGGGACCGAGACGGGATGGCGGACCATCACCTCGCCGACCTGACGCCCGTCCGCCTCGGAGCGGACGTTGGGGATGAAGCGGTCGCCGCGGCCGATGGTGTAGGAGTTCTGGCCCTCCCGCTCCCGCTCCCGCTCGGCCTCCTGGGCCGACAGCGGCGGGGCGATGTCCTCCAGCTCCCGCTGGGCGGCCTCGACGCCGATGGCCAGCTCGACCAGGCCGGCCCCGATCATCAGCACCGCCCCGAGGGCGTAGCCGGCGAACAGGGCGTCGACGGAGCCGCTCTCGATCAGCCGGCCGAAGATGGCCGGCCCGCTGATGCCGCCGAGCGCGGTCCCGAACGCATAGAAGAAGGCGATGCAGACGGCCCGGGTCTCCAGCGGGAAGATCTCGCTCACGGTGAGGTAGGCGGCCGAGGCGCCGGCCGAGGCGAAGAAGAAGATGATCGTCCAGCAGAAGGTCTGTGAGGCGGCGTTGAGGACGCCCTGCTGGAACAGGTAGCCCGTGACCAGCAGCAGCGCGCCCGAGACGATGTAGGTGCCGGCGATCATCGGCTTGCGTCCCAGCGTGTCGAACCAGGGCCCCAGCACCAGCGGGCCGAGGAAGTTGCCGGCGGCGAAGGGCAGGATGTACAGGCCCACCCGGTGGCTGGGGACGTCGTAGAACCTGGTCAGGACCAGCGCGTAGGTGAAGAAGATGGCGTTGTAGAGAAACGCCTGCCCGGTGAACAGCGACAGCCCCAGCAGCGTCCGCCGCGGGTAGAGCCGGAACATGACCCTGGCGACCGTCCCGTAGCCGATCGGTGGTCGCTGCTTGATGCGGATCTTGCGGTAGGGCGGGGGGAGCTCCTTGCCGATCTCCTGGACGACCTGGCGTTCGATGTCGTTGACAATCTCCTCGGCCTTGCCCTCGTGGCCGTGGATGAACAGCCAGCGCGGGCTCTCGGGGACGTGCCGGCGGACCAGCAGGATGCCGAGGCCCAGGAGCGCGCCGAGCGCGAAGGCCAGCCGCCAGCCAATGTCGATGGCGAAGACGTCGGTGTCGAGCAGGACCAGCGACAGCGCAGCCCCGGCCGCGGTGCCGACCCAGTAGGAGCCGTTGATGGCCAGGTCGACCCGCCCACGGACGCGGGCGGGGATCAGCTCGTCGATCGCCGAGTTGATCGCCGCGTACTCGCCGCCGATGCCCGCGCCGGTGAAGAACCGGCAAGCCGCGAACCACCAGAAGTTGGGCGAGAAGGCGGTGAGGACGGTGGCGATCAGGTAGACGGCCAGGGTGATGAGGAACAGCCGCTTGCGGCCGATGCGGTCGGCCAGCCAGCCGAAGTACAGCGACCCGAGGCAGGCGCCGACGATGTAGATCGCGGCCGCGTCGCCGACCTGGGAGTCCGACAGCCCCAGGCCGCTGCCCGGCTCGGTGATGCGGCTCGCGATCGACCCGACGATGGTGACCTCGAGCCCGTCCAGGATCCAGACCGTCCCGAGGCCGACCACCACCATCCAGTGCCAGCGCGACCACGGCAGCCGGTCCATGCGAGCGGGGATGTCGGTCTCGATCGTCCGGAGCGCCGGCTGCGCCGGCGGCGCCGGTGGCGCCGTGTCCACACTGGCCATGATCAACCCCTGCCGGGCGACGTTGGTGCCGTTGAGGTTGCACGCTTCGGGGCGGCCAACCATGGCGAACCCGGTCCCTGATCCTTTGACTTGGGCGGTCCGCCAGGGGTACCCCTGGTCCCCTATGGACGACATCATCGAGGCCCGGCCGCCCGGGCTGCTCATCGTCGTCGGCGTGGCCGCCGTGGTGCTGCTCGTCTTCCTGGTGGTCTGGCGGCTGGTGCTCAGGGTCATGAACGACCGTGCCCTGGCCGAGAACCTTCGGTCCCACCTCCGCTGGCCTGCCCGGGTCGTGGTCGTGCTGGCCACCCTCGTGCTGGGGCTCTACGAGGTACGCCTGACGCGCCCCCTGTACGGGACGCTCTTCCGGGCGCTGGTGCTGGTGCTGGTCGCCGCCGGCGCCTGGCTGGCCGTGCGCACGGTGCGCGTGGCCGAGGACGCGTTGATGCGCCGCTACGACGTGGAGGTGCCCGACAACCTGCGGGCGCGCCGGGCGCGCACCCAGATCCAGGTGCTCGGCCGGGCCGTGCAGGTCGCGATCGTCGGGGTGGCGCTCGCCTCCATGCTGCTGACCCTTCCTCCGGCGCGTGCGATCGGGACCAGCCTGCTCGCCTCGGCCGGGATCGTCGGGGTCATCGTCGGGGTGGCGGCCCGCTCCACCGTCGGCAACCTCATCGCCGGCCTCCAGATCGCCTTCGCCGAGCCCATCCGGCTCGACGACGCCGTGGTCGTGGAGGGCGAGTGGGGCAACATCGAGGAGATCACCCTCACCTACGTGGTGGTGCGCATCTGGGACCGCCGCCGGCT
>DASQUY010000442.1:0-7544 GCA_035641055.1 Acidimicrobiales bacterium
GGACGCGCCGCCCCGGCCGACCGCAGCGCGTCCGGAGCGACGAATCGCAGCCACTCCGACGACCCGCCTCGACATGCTCGCCCGAACGGGCACCCCGCCACCCGCGGCCTCGCTGTGACACGCCACACCGCCCCGCTGGGAACACACGCCCGCCCCCGCCCCAACCTCGCGCCGCCGCGCTCGCCCGCGGCCACGCGCACGACCCACGCCTCCCGCGGCGACTCACGAACGCGACGCGACGCGCCCCGACGCCCGCGAAGCTCGCACACGAACCCGCCCGCGCACCGCGCCCCGATAACGCGACATACCCATGCAGGTTCGCCTGCGGCGAACCTGCATGGCCCGTGGCGGTGGACGCGGGGGGTGCCGTGAGATTCACGGTCACCGCGTTGGGGTCGGCCGGCGACCGGCCGGTGGGCGCGGTCGTCGACGCGATCGCCAAGTACCTGCTGGGCGCATCGGACGCAGCACCGGGGTCGGCGCCGGCACCCGCGGGGCGTGGCGGGCGCTACTACGCCGACAGCGGCAACGAGCCGGGACGCTGGCAGGGACACGGGGCCGGCGAGATGGGGCTCGAGGGCGCCGTCGATGCCGGCGACTTCGCCAGCGTGCTGGCGGGCCGGGACCCACACACCGGGGAGCGGCTCATCTCGGCCCGGGGTTCGGCCGGGCGGGTGGCGTCGGTGGGCGTCGGTTCGGTGGCACGCACCGACAACAACGGCGCCGCCCTGTACGAGGTGGCCGACGTGGCCGCGGTGTTGGGATGGACGAAGGCCGAGGTGACAGCCGCCCTGGAGGACGGCGAGGCGATCGCGGCCGAGCAGCTGATCGGTGCGCTGTGCGGCGCGGCCGCGGGAGGGGTGGGTGCGGACGAAGCGGGGGCCGGGGTGGCGCTGGTCCCCTGGGTCGCCGGGAACGGAACCCGCTATGTCCCGGCCCGGGAACTGGAGCGGGCCGAGGCCCTGGTGAACAGGCGCGTCCCGGTCCGGGACGTGCTGGCCGGCGGTGATCCCGACCAGGAGTTGACGGTCCCGGAGGCCGCCCGGCTGTTGGGAACGTCAGGCTCCTATGTCGGCCGGCTGTGCCGCAGCTTCGAGGCCAACCGGGCCGAAATCGACGACACCCTGCAGCGGGGCGGGGTGCCGAAGCGCAGCTACATCGCGGCGCGCCGCGTCGCCGGCGGCGAGTGGCGCATCGCTCGTGGCGCGCTCGCCGAGTACGCGGCACGCCGACGGCGGCCCGCGGTCCGGGTCGGCTACGACGTCACCGCCACCACCGAGAAGTCCTTCAGTGTGCTCGGCCTGCTGGGCGGGCCGGTGGCTCGACGCGAGGTTCTCGCCTCGGTCCAGGCCGCGAACGACACAGCGCTGGGGTGGCTGGAGCGTCATGGGGCGGCGGCCCGGGCCGGCGGGGAGGTCGTGGGCGTCACCGGCTGGGCGGCGGCGTCGTTTCGGCACCTGACCTCCCGGCGGCTGGACCCGTTCGTGCACCACCACAACGTGGTGGCCAACAGCGTGGTCGACGAGGCGGGCCAGCGCCGGGCGCTCGACGCCCGTCGTCTGTACCGGCGGGTGAGCGCGGCGTCGGCCCTGGCGACCGCCCAGGTCCGTTTCGAGTTGACCTCCCGGCTCGGGGTGGCCTACCGCCCCGGCCGCCGCGGGGGCTGGGAGGTCGCCGGGATCGGCGACGCGGTGATCGATGAGTTCAGCCAGCGCACACGTGAGATCCGGGACACCGTGCGTGAGATCGAAGAGGCCCTCGGGCGAGCAACGAGCCTGGAGGAGCTGCAGAAGGTGGTGGCGGGGAGTCGTCCCGCCAAGCGGGCGGTCAGCGACGAGGCGGCGCTGGTGGGCGAATGGTGGCAGCGGGCACGGGCCCGCGGGCTGTCACCGGAGCAGCTCGAGGGGTGCCTCCACCGGGCAACGCCTACCCGCTTGACCCGGCGGCTGCGCCGGCGGATCCTCGCTGCCGCGGCCGGGGCGGTGACCGCGGAACGATCGGTGTTCACCCGCGCGGATGTGCTGGCGACGCTGGTGGACCTGCCCGAACCGGGCGGCAGCGGACCCCTCGTGGCCCCCGCCGCCGAGCTGGAGCGCCTAGCCGACGAGCTGCTGGCGAGCGAGCAGGTGGTGCCGTTGGCGGGGACGACCGGGCAAGGCGACGTGCTCTACCGCCAGGACGGCACCAGGGTCGCGGTGGGTGGCGAACGCGAACCCGAGTTCACCACCGCCGAGATGCTCGCCCTCCAGGTCCGCACGGTGCATCGGTGCGGCCGCTTGCAGGCCGGTGCCGCCGGTCGGGTGGCCGCGGAGCTGGTCGACGCGACGTTGCGCCGGTTCCCCGAGCTGACCGCCGAGCAGCGGGGTCTCGTCGCGGCGTTCACGACCAGTGGCGCCGGGGTGCAATCGGCCATCGGCCGGGCCGGCACCGGCAAGACCCACTGCATGCGCGCCGCGGTGGAGGCGTGGCAGCGGGCCGGCTACCGGGTGGTGGGCGCCGCGGTCAAGGCCGAGGCGGCCCGACATCTCGGCAAGGAATGCGGCATCCCCACCGAACCCCTCGCCTGGTACCTCGGCCGCCTGGGCGACCCGGCCCATCACCCGCTCGATGCCCGCACGGTGCTCATCGTCGACGAGGCATCGACGGTCGGGGACCGGGACCTGGATCGCCTTGTCGCCGCGGCGGCAGACACGGGAGCGGCGCTGCGGTTCATCGGGGACCCGGCCCAACACGGTGCGGTCGCCGCCGGGGGCCTGTGGCGCACGCTCACCGAACGCTCGCCGGAGCACACGCCCCAGCTGACCGTGGGCCGGCGGGTACGCCACGAGGCCGACCGGGCCGCAGCCGAGGCACTTCGGGCCGGCCGGGCGGCCGCCGCATTGGCCGCCTTGGAGGCCGCCGGGCACCTCCATGTCGTGTCCGGGGAACGTGACCTGTATGTGGCGTTGCTCGACCGCTGGTGGTCCAGCCGCCGCAACGGACAATCCCACCCGATGGTGGATCGACGCAACGACCAACGCCTCGTGCTCAACCGGCTGGCGCGCCGGCTGCGCCAACAGGCCGGAGAGCTGGGCGGCGAGGAGATCCGGGCCCTCGGGGATCGGCGCTTTTCTGTCGGGGACGAGGTGGTGGCCCGCATGGGAGCCCGGCCGCTGCACCCGGAAGGCAGGCCGGGCGACTACGTGCGCAACGGCGCCCACGGGACCGTCGTGGCCGTCCACCCTGGTCGGTGTCCCGAGGACGACCGGATCAGCGTCGACTTCGAGGACCTCGGTGTGATCGACCTACCGCGCGGTTTCTTCGACGAGCACCGCGACCCCTGGGGCCGGGTCGACGTTGGCCTCGACCACGCCTATGCGGTGGTCAGCTACGCCGTCGAAGGGCTCACCTACGACGAGTCGAGCTCCCATGTCGATCCCGGCTCGACGCGGCCTGAGGTCTATGTCGACATCACTCGAGGCCGTGACGCCAACCATGTGTTCCTCACCCGGGCCCAGGACCCCCTGGCGGGGGAGCGGCTGCCAGCGGTCCCGGAGGACCTCGAACACCGCCAGCTAGCGCAGCGTCTGGCCCGCTCCGGACCTGAGACCGCGGCCGTGGAGCTGGACCCGCTCGCCGGCGCCGCCGCGGCACACGCCCGGCGCAAGACACTGGCCGACCTCACCCGGGAACGGCTTGCCGCCCGCGACCCCAGCCACGCCTCGCTCGTCGAACACGCCGAACGCATCCGAGAGCAGCAAGTGGCGCGGCGGGGGCGGGCTGAGCCCGACCACCACCTGGCCCGACGTCTCGGGGGCCGGCCTGCCGAGGCTTTCCTCGCGGCGCGCTACGAGGACCTGCTCGGAGATATGGCCATCTACCGGGCTCGCTGGCGCCCCCGGCCCGGGCGAGGCGGAGGCTGGGAGTGGGCCCTGGGTCGGCCCGTCGACCACCCGCTGGCCGCGGCCGACCGCACCCGGCTCGTGGGCCGTCTCGAACGTTTCGTCGCCGACACAACTGAACGGCGCGTGGGCGGCCCGCTCGCCGCGCCCGCACGGCAATTGGTCTGCCAGCTCGCGGCCGCGGGAAGCCTCGACCGCGTCGACACGGATGGGCTTCGAGACGCCGCCGCCCGGTTGGGTGACACCAGCACGGCAAGAGAGGTGGACGATCTCGTCGAGACGCTCAGCGATACCCAGCACGTGGCGTCCACCGAAGGCGTCAGCGTTGCCTGAGGTGGCCCCCCTTCCCGCTGGCGGCCAGCCCGGAACCGCGCGCTCGGGTGCCCTACCTGGTGCCAACGGCAGCGACGTCGTCTGGCTGCTGGACGCGCTCGCCCGGGCCGCGAGCGACGCCGACCTCGACCGCGTAACGGTCCATGGCCAGCTCGTCGGGTGGCGGCGAACCAGGACCTGGGGACAGGGCGAACTCGTCGCCGTCGGCCCGAATGGCCGTGACGTGATCGCCCGGGTGCCGGTGGGTGCACCCGGCAACGTCGCCGCCGCGGTCGAGTCACGCTGTCACGCCGAGGGCACCTCGCTCGCGACCAATCCCATGGTGACCGTGACCGGTGGGCTCGAGGTCCATCGCCGCTACGGACCGGTCCGGCTGGTGATCCAGGCCTTGGTGGTCGACGTCGCCGCAAGCACGCACCATCGCGCGACCGAGGCCGCGATTCGCGAGCAGCTCGCCGAGTCCGGGCTGCTCCACCGGCAACAGTCCTTGCGGCTGCCCGACCACATCGCTCGCATCGGTGTCATCGTCGGCGGCGGCACCGCCGCCCAGGCCGATTTCCGCCTGCGCCTGCAGCATGCCGAGGACCACTACACGCTTCACGAGCTCATCGTGCCCACCGGAGGCGCTGACAGCCCCGAGGCCATTGCTCGGGCCATCACCCGGCTCGCTCAACGCAACCTGGACTGCATCTGTCTCATCCGGGGCGGGGGTCCCCAAGTCGACCTGGCTGCCTTCGAGGACCCTGAGGTCGCCGTCGCGCTGGCCCGGAGCCCTCTCCCTGTCCTCACCGGCATCGGCCACGCGACTGACAGCACCCTCACCGATGCCGCCGCGCATCTCTCCCTCCCCACGCCGAGCGCGGTGGCAGACCACATCATCGGGCACAACACGGCTCGGCGCACCGACCAGGCCACGGCGGCGGCCGAGCACGCCACCCGTGAGCAGCGGGCCGCGCTCGCCCGGCTGCAGACCGAACGCCACCACGCCGCCGCCATCCAGCGTCGGCTCCGCGTCGCGCTGGTCGCACTTGCCTGCCTAGCCGTCGCCCTCCAGGTCGTGGTTCTCCTGCGCTAGACGCCTGCCGTTACGTCGGCATCGGGTCACCCCGCCGGCCGGGGCCCCCGGATGATGACAATCCATAACCCGTCACTGTGACGAGTTATACTCAGAGTTGATGGGAGATGCTCCGTCCGCGGTGTGCGAATGGTGCGGCGGACCCATGCCCCCGCCACCCCGGCGAGGGCCGGCGCCGCGGTTCTGCCGGCCCTCACACAAACAGCGGGCCTACGAAGCCCGCCGCCGCGGTTCGCAGCACAGCGAACCCACTCAACGCGTCACCGTGACAACTATTGAGACGGGAGCGGACCCGCCATCGTCCCGGCCAACCCGTCTCCGCCCCAGCTCATCTTCAACGACGGCCGCGAGCCTCGACGCCGCGCTCGCCACCGCCCAAAGCGCACCCAGTCAACTCGGGTCACTGCGCGCCGCCGTCGACGCCCTCGCGACCGCTCTCGGCGACACGGTCGAGGACCTCGGCCTGCCCGTCATCGCCGCCGAAGACGAAGCCCGCTGGGCTCTCGTCGAGCCGGTCAGCCGTGCACTGCGCGCCGCGGCCGACACCCTGGCTGAACGAACCCGGTCCACCCGCCGGCTCGACAACGTTCGTCGGAACCTCGTGGCAGCGGCGGTGGCGATCAAAGACCCCGAAACCGCCCGCAGAACCTCGTACACGCGCATCACCCGTCTGCCGGTCGTCGTGCCGGGACCCGACGGGACCGTGCCCTCCGGGGTCATCGACTGCGACCTCGAGGCCGGCACCCGCACCGTGCGGTGGTACCCCGACGGCTGGAAACGAGAGGGGGAGCTTCTGTCGGTTGTCGCCGGGCGACCCACCGGATTCCGCTACCGCTGGCAAGACCGCCGGGTATGGGACATGCTCGCCCTCGACCTCATCATCTTGTGCTGCGGGTGGCGAACCGACCCGGCGGCCCTGCCGCCGGCACTCAAACGCAGCCAGGTGTGGCTCGGCAACCAGCTCCGCAGCGACATCTCCGTTGGCACCTGGGCACTCCAACCGTCCGACGTCGTCCGCTTGTTGGAAAGCGCCGGTCTGGTCCGCATGTATCGCGACACGCCTGAGGCGGAACCCGTCACGTGACACGTATTGGTTGCCCCCGGCCCGTTCGGCTGTGGTGGCGGCGCCGGGCAGCGGCGGGGGCCGAATGCCGTTGACGGGACGGCCACAGGTCCACGGGGGGCGCTAGGAGCGATTGGCCTGCGTGCGAAGATGCCGCCGGCGAGCGCGGCCAGGAGGCGACGACGATGGCAGGCAAGTTCGAGCTCTACACCGATCGGAGCGGCAAGTTCCGGTTCCGGCTCAAGGCCAGCAACGGCCAGATCATCGCCTCGAGCGAGGCCTACAACTCGAAGGCGAGCGCCCTGAACGGCATCGAGTCCGTCAAGAAGAACGCGCCGGACGCGGCCACCGACGACCAGACCTGATCGAGGTGACACGGTCGCCGGGCGACTGACGGTTGCCGCCGGCGGTGGCGGGAGATGACGAGAGAGTCACAACATCGAGCCTGGCCCCAGCTGCCGACCTCCTCGGGCGACGCCCACCGAGGCCGTGCCCAACCGTCCCCGGCGGCCGTGCAAGCGGGGTGTCACCTCCCGGTCGCGAAGGTTTCATCGGAGGGTCCGCGCTCCCCGGTGGCCGGTTGGTCACGATGGTCGACGTGCTCAAGTGCAACCGCTCGAAGGTCACGTTCGTCCTGCCCGAAGACGTGGGGCCGGTCTCGGTGGTCGGTGACTGGAACGGCTGGGACCCGTTCGCGCACCCGTTGCGGCGCCGGTCGAACGGCACACGTTCGGTGTCGGTCCAGCTCCCGTCGGGTGTGCATGCGTTCCGGTACCTGGCCGAGGAGGGCCGATGGTTCGACGAGCCCGACGCCGCCCTCGAGGCCAACGGCTACGGCGCGACCCATTCGGTGGTCGTGGTCGCCTGATCCCGGCGTTCACGGTGCCCGGTCGAAGTAGCCCCCGCAGCCCCACCACCCGACGACCGCCGAGGTCCGCGCCTGGGCGCGCACCAACAACATCCCAGTGCCGGACCGCGGACGGCTGCGGCCCGAGGTGTGGGCCGCCTGGCACGCCGCCCACACCCGCGCCGACCAGAGCAACTGACCCACCTCGGCGGGGCCTGCGCGAACGCGTCACACCCGGCGGTTAGCCTCGGGCGGTGGCCAAAGTTCCGCGCCTGATCACCGCCGCCGAGCTCGACGAGATGACACCCGACCAGCGGGCCGCCGCCTTTAACGAGCGCATCATCA